>CAJAWH010000155.1 GCA_903945605.1 uncultured Methylococcaceae bacterium
CGTGGAAATGGTCATGCCCGGCGACAACATCTCCGTGACCGTCAAGCTGATCTCACCGATTGCGATGGAAGAGGGCTTGCGCTTCGCCATCCGCGAAGGTGGCCGTACCGTCGGTGCCGGTGTTGTTGCATCCATTATTGAATAATAGATACAAATTGTATTATTATTTGCTGTTATACAGGTTTTTTTGAGTTAGGTCAGTAGTTCAATTGGTAGAATAGCGGTCTCCAAAACCGCGGGTTGGGGGTTCGAGACCCTCCTGGCCTGCCACTCAGAATCCTTAAGTACTATATTAATAATAATAAAAAAAATGAATACTCAAGCAGAGCAGTCCGCATCAGTAATTGACATTGTCAAACAATTGGCATCCATTGTGTCTGTGGTTGCCGGTGTGGCTGCTTTCTATTACTTTTCTGAAATCCAGTTACTCTATCGCGTGTTAGGTCTGATAGGCGTTTTGTTGGCAGTGGTGGCAATGTTGCTGACCACGGCAATGGGGCGATCTGTCTGGTCTTTTGTCATAGAATCGAGGCAAGAAGTACGCAAAGTGGTGTGGCCGACACGTGATGAGACTATGAGAACCACTTTAATGGTGCTTGCAATGGTTTCAGTGGTCGGTGTCGTGCTATGGGCGTTGGATTTGTTGCTCTATTCTGGTGTCCGTTACCTGACTGGTCAGGGTGGTTAAATCATGTCCCTAAAATGGTATGTGGTTCACGCTTATTCAAACTTCGAAAATAAGGTTAAGCAGGCTCTTGAAGAAAGGATAAAGCGTGATGGCTTGGAAAAATTCTTTGGGAAAATTCTAGTCCCCACTGAAGAAGTGGTTGAAATGCGTATGGGTCAACAGCGCAAAAGCGAGAGGAAGTTTTTCCCTGGCTATGTGCTAGTGCAAATGGAATTGACCGATGAGACATGGCATTTGGTAAAAGATGTTCCAAAAGTATTAGGCTTTATTGGTGGAACTTCAGAGCGGCCTGCGCCAATCACAGATCGTGAGGCGATGTCAATTTTGAGCCGGGTTGAAGAAGGTGTCAATAAGCCACGACCTAAAACGTTGTTTGAGGTTGGCGAGGTGGTGCGTATCATTGACGGGCCATTCAAGGATTTTAATGGTGTTGTTGAAGAAGTCAACTACGAGAAAAATAAATTAAAGATATCCGTTCTTATTTTTGGTCGTTCAACTTCTGTGGAGTTAGGTTTTTCGCAAGTTGAAAAAAGCTAATTTTTGTTTAATTTCTAAGTCCCTGTTCAAATTTGTCAGGGATTTTTTTGTCTTAGGGGAGCTGAAAATGCGTTTGTACCCATATCGGAGTAATTAATGGCTAAGAAGATTACAGCATATATTAAGCTGCAAGTAAAGGCTGGTGAAGCAAATCCTAGCCCCCCAATCGGCCCTGCATTGGGTCAGCGTGGTGTCAATATTATGGAGTTTTGCAAGGCATTTAATGCTAAAACTCAAGATGTTGAAAAAGGTTTGCCATTGCCTGTAGTCATCACAGTATATGCTGACCGCAGTTTCACTTTTATTACCAAAACACCACCAGCAACAGTCCTGATAAAAAAAGCAACTGGTTTAAAGAGTGGCAGCAGTAATCCGAACACTAAAAAAGTGGGCACAATTACCCGTGAGCAACTTGAGGATATTGCAAAAATTAAAATGGAAGATTTGAATGCGGCAGATTTAGAAGCGGCAGTCAGAACAATTGCCGGAAGTGCCCGTAGTATGGGTCTGAATGTGGAGGGTCTGTAATGGCTAAGTTGTCAAAAAAAGATAAGTTGATCAAGGAAAAAGTCATTCGTTCCAAGCAATACCCCATTGCCGAAGCGGTGCAGTTGCTTAAAGAATTTGGCACAGCCAAATTTAATGAATCCATTGATGTAAGCGTTAATCTGGGCGTAGACCCTCGTAAGTCTGATCAAAATGTCCGTGGGGCAACCGTATTGCCAAACGGCACTGGTAAAGTCGTCAGGGTGGCTGTTTTTACACAAGGCCCTAATGCAGATGCTGCAAAGGCTGCAGGTGCTGATATCGTCGGTATGGATGATCTGGGTGACTTGGTCAAAAAAGGCGAAATGAACTTCGACGTGGTTATTGCTTCCCCAGACGCTATGCGCGTGGTTGGTCAGTTGGGTCAAATTTTGGGGCCACGTGGTTTGATGCCAAACCCTAAAGTAGGCACGGTGACGGCGGATGTGGCGACAGCCGTGAAAAATGCAAAATCTGGTCAGGTGCGTTACCGTACCGACAAATCTGGCATTATCCACTGTACCTTAGGTAAGTTAACATTTGATGAAGCCGCTATCCAAGGTAATTTAGAAGCACTGATTGCCGACCTGAAAAAAGCCAAACCTGCCACATCGAAAGGCATTTACATCAAAAAAATCACCCTGTCTTCTACCATGGGTCCTGGTTTGTGGCTTGATACAGGAAGCTTTGCCATTTAAATTTTAACGACTTTGGGTTGCCGTTAATGCGGTGGCCGTCAAAGACCGCAGGTGTCATAGACTTAATTTCCTGCGTAGACGGAAGCCTATTCCGAACATCTGCCAGGCATAGGCGCCGTAAGGTGCGTTCTTGATTTAATTTAAATATACAAGATTTGACAAGTCCAGATTAGTCAAGAGCGTTTTATTAATCTGATAACTCAGAAAACTATCGGAGATAAGCTGTGGCACTAAATTTAGATAGCAAAAAAGCTGTCGTGGAAGAGGTTGCTGCAATTGCTGCCAAAGCCCATTCTGCTATTGCAGCAGAATATCGTGGCATGACTGTGACAGAGTTGACCGAGCTACGTAAAAAAGCAAGGGAGACCGGTGTCTATCTGCGTGTGGTTAAGAATACACTGGCAAGACGTGCGGTGGCGGGGACAGAATTTGAATGTATGCAAGCAGGCTTAGTTGGGCCGTTACTGATTGCATTCTCAATGGAAGACCCTGGTTGCGCTGCCCGTCTTATTGGTGATTTTGCCAAAGATCACAACAAGTTAATCCCAATGGTCGTCGCTATCGGTGGTCAGGTTTATGATTCAAGCGAGTTAAGTCGTTTGGCTAGCCTGCCAACCCGTGATCAAGCTATCAGCTTGCTGATGGCGGTGATGAAAGCACCTATCGAGAAATTTGTCCGTACTTTGGCCGAACCACATGCGAAATTGGTCCGCACAGTAGCAGCAATTAAAGAACAGAAAGAAGCTGCATAAGCTTTATAAACAGTCAAAACCTATCGAGGCAAAAAAATGGCAATAACAAAAGATGATATCTTAGAAGCTATCTCTAACATGAGTGTAATGGATGTTGTTGAATTGATTTCAGCAATGGAAGAGAAATTTGGCGTATCAGCTGCAGCGGTCGCAGTGGCTGCAGCACCTGCCGCAGGCGGCGCAGCTGCTGCAGCTGTTGAAGAAAAAACCGAATTTGACGTAGTTTTGACCGGTTTCGGTGAAAACAAAGTCTCTGTTATCAAAACAGTTCGCACCATCACAGGCTTAGGCTTGAAAGAAGCGAAAGATGCTGTTGAAGGCGTTCCAACTGTATTGAAAGAAGGCATAGCCAAAGCAGAAGCTGAAGACATCAAAAAGCAACTGCTGGAAGCGGGCGCGACAGTCGATATTAAATAATCAGCTCGACACATCTTTGGCGATAGCCATAAAAGCATGGCTGGTGACTCAAGTCACCGGCCTTTTACTGTTTATAAAATATGTACAGTAAAACACCCTTCACGAAAAAGTCTGGAAGCGATATGTCCTACTCTTTTACCGAAAAAAAGCGTATTCGAAACAATTTTGGGAAAAGCACCGAGGTGCTTGAAGTGCCCTATCTTTTAGCCACGCAAATCAATTCATATGCAAGTTTTTTGCAATCAGGGGTAAAGCCTGAAAAACGTGCGGATAATGGCCTGCACGCGGCGTTTTCCAGTGTATTTCCCATTGAAAGCCATTCTGGCTATGCGGTGCTCGAGTATGTTAATTATCGGTTAGGCGAACCAGTATTTGATGTCCGTGAATGCCAGCAAAGGGGCGCAACGTTTGCTGCGCCATTAAGGGTGCTGGTGCGCTTGGTCATTTATGACAAAGAAGCGGCAGCCAACGCCAAGGTTGTCAAAGACATCCGCGAACAAGAAGTGTATATGGGCGAACTGCCCTTAATGACAGAAAACGGCACCTTTGTCATTAATGGCACAGAGCGGGTGATTGTGTCGCAATTGCATCGTTCCCCCGGCGTGTTTTTCGATCATGATAAAGGAAAAACCCATTCATCTGGCAAGTTGTTGTTTAATGCCAGGGTCATCCCTTACCGTGGCTCTTGGTTGGATTTTGAGTTCGATCATAAAGATTGCGTCTATGTGCGTATTGACAGACGCAGAAAGATCCCAGCTACTATTCTACTTAGGGCATTGGGTTTTGATAATGAAGAAATGATAAAAATATTCTTCGAAACCAACAAATTTACCATAACACCTGAGCAATGCCTGTTTCAGGTTGTACCCGAACGTTTACGCGGTGAAATTGCCGCATTTGATATCAAATCTGGTGACACGGTGTTGGTCGAGGAAGGCCGCCGCATAACCGCCAAGCATATCCGTGAAATAAGCAAGGCAGGTTTGACAGAGGTTGTCGTCCCCCGTGAATACTTGGTCGGAAAGATATTAGGCCATAACCTAATTGATGAAAATACAGGCGAATTGATCGCCCATGTCAATGAGGAGATGACAGAAACCCTTATAGACCGCTGCATTGAAGCAGGTATCAAAGAAGTGAACACCCTTTATGTCAATGATTTGGACAGGGGCGCTTATATTTCCAATGCTATGCGCTTGGATGTCACCACCAATACCTTGGAGGCTTTGGTGGAGATATACCGCATGATGCGTCCAGGCGAACCCCCAACTAAAGAATCTGCAGAAAATCTGTTCCAAAATCTGTTTTTTACCGATGAACGGTACGATTTGTCGACCGTTGGTCGTATGAAATTCAATCGTCGTTTAGGTCGTGAAGAAATCATTGGTTCGGGCACATTAACCAAAGATGACATTATCGACGTGCTCAAGGAGCTGATAAAAATCCGTAATGGCAGCGGCAATGTCGATGATATTGACCATTTAGGCAATAGGCGGGTGCGTTCCGTCGGCGAGATGATTGAAAACCAATTTAGGGTTGGTTTGGTGCGCGTAGAAAGGGCAGTTAAAGAACGGCTGACGTTGGCTGATTCTGAAGGTCTAATGCCACAAGAGATCATTAATGCCAAGCCAGTTTCCGCCGCAGTCAAGGAGTTTTTTGGTTCTAGCCAGCTGTCACAGTTTATGGATCAAAACAATCCATTGTCACAGGTGACCCACAAGCGCCGTGTATCAGCCTTAGGCCCTGGCGGTTTGGCGCGGGAGCGTGCCGGATTTGAAGTGCGTGACGTGCATGCCACCCATTATGGTCGGGTTTGTCCAATTGAAACACCTGAAGGCCCGAACATCGGTTTGATCAATTCGTTATCTGTTTATGCCCGCACCAACGACTATGGATTTTTAGAAACACCTTACCGAAAAGTGGTCAATGGTGTTGTCACCGATCAAGTGGATTACCTGTCGGCGATAGAAGAAGGCGAATATGTTATTGCCCAAGCAAGTGTTCCAGTTGATGAGAGCGGAAGATTGGTTGATGGGTTAGTGTCTTGCCGCCATAAAGATGAATTTACGCTGGCTATGTCCGATACGGTGCAATACATGGACGTATCATCCAAGCAAATTGTTTCGGTTGCTGCATCAATTATCCCATTCTTGGAACACGATGACGCGAACCGGGCTTTGATGGGGTCTAACATGCAGCGGCAAGCTGTACCTACCTTACGCGCTGAAAAGCCATTGGTGGGGACTGGCATGGAACGCACGGTGGCCAAAGACTCAGGTGTGACCGTGGTGGCCCGACGTGGTGGCCGCATTGAAATGGTTGATGCCGCAAGGATTGTGGTGCGGGTCAATGATACTGAAACAGAGTCTGGTGTGCCAGGTGCTGACATTTATAACCTGACCAAATACACCCGCTCAAACCAGAATACCTGCATCAACCAAAAACCTTTGGTTAACTTAGGGGATATTGTCAACGCCGGAGACATACTGGCGGATGGCCCATCCACTGATATGGGGGAATTGGCTTTAGGCCAAAACATGTTGGTCGCGTTTATGCCATGGAACGGTTACAACTTCGAAGATTCTATATTGGTGTCCGAGCGGGTGGTTAAAGAAGATCGCTTCACAACCATCCATATTGAAGAAAAAACTTGTGTAGCGCGAGACACCAAGCACAGCCCTGAAGAAATTACTGCCGATATTCCCAATGTCAGTGAAGAGGCTTTGGCCAAGCTTGATGAATCAGGCATTGTTTACGTCGGGGCGGAAGTTAAGGGCGGCGATATTTTGGTGGGTAAAGTGACCCCTAAAGGAGAAACCCAGCTTACACCAGAAGAAAAACTGTTACGGGCTATCTTTGGTGAGAAAGCCGCTGATGTTAAGGACACTTCATTGCGTGTCCCTGGCAGTATCGAAGGCACGGTTATTGATGTGCAGGTATTTACCCGTGATGGTGTCAAGAAAGACAAGCGTGCATTGGATATTGAGCAAGAAGAAATCAAGCGTTACCGCAAAGATTTGGATGACCAACTAAAAATTCTGGAAGGCGACATTTTTGCCCGGGTCGGTCAGCTATTGGAAGGCAAGGTCGCCCAATCCGGCCCTGGTCAGATAAAAGCCGGTACGGTGCTTGGCGCAGAGCAGTTGGCCGATCTGAAGCATTCTGATTGGCTTAAAATCAAAATGAAAGATGAGGAGATCAATCTAAAACTAGAGCTGGTGTCCACACAAATCGAACAGCAGCGCAAAGCTTTTGATGAAATGTTCGAAATCAAGAAAAAGAAAATCACCATGGGTGATGATTTGCCGCCCGGCGTATTAAAAATGGTCAAGGTTTACCTTGCAGTCAAGCGGCGCATACAGCCAGGCGACAAAATGGCGGGAAGACATGGTAATAAAGGGGTCATATCAATGATCAGGCCCATTGAAGACATGCCTTACACAGCCGATGGCAATCCGGTTGATATCGTATTGAACCCATTGGGGGTACCCTCGCGGATGAATGTCGGGCAAGTATTGGAGACCCATTTAGGATGGGCGGCAAAAGGATTGGGTATAAAAATTGGCAAAATGCTCGAAGCTCAGGCCAAAGTTGTTGAAATCCGGACATTCTTGGACAAAATATACAATACCAGTGGCAGGAAGGAGGACTTGGACTCGTTCAGTGATTCAGAAATTATTGAAATGTCGAGGAACTTGGTTGCCGGTGTGCCGATGGCCACGCCAGTTTTTGATGGTGCCAGTGAAGACGATATCCGCTTAATGCTACGTTTGGCTGATTTGCCTGAACATGGGCAAACCACCTTGTATGATGGCTTGACGGGTGAGCCTTTCGAGCGTGAAGTGACCGTTGGTTATATGTATATGTTGAAATTGAACCACTTGGTTGATGACAAAATGCATGCCCGTTCTACTGGCCCTTATAGCTTGGTAACCCAACAGCCATTGGGTGGTAAGGCTCAGTTCGGCGGACAACGTTTTGGTGAGATGGAGGTCTGGGCGCTTGAAGCCTATGGTGCCGCTTATACCCTGCAGGAAATGTTGACGGTCAAGTCCGATGATGTCACCGGACGTACTCGTATGTATAAAAATATTGTCGATGGCGACCATAAAATGGAAGCTGGGATGCCGGAGTCATTCAACGTGCTGATTAAAGAAATCCGCTCATTGGCTGTCAATATAGAGCTGGAACGCGAGTAAGTGTCCGATTTAATTTAATTGGGCTGGCAGGCACTGGTTGCTGTTCCGCCATTTGATGGCTAATGATACCCAGCCCCGGTAAGTATGGGGCTTAATTAAAGGGGAGACACTCTTGAAAGATTTAATGAATTTTTTAAAGCGCCAAGGCCGCGCTGATGATTTTGATGGCATTAGCATAGGTTTGGCATCACCGGACATGATCCGCTCATGGTCTTATGGCGAAGTCAAAAAACCAGAAACTATCAATTACCGTACTTTTAAACCAGAACGGGATGGTTTGTTTTGTGCAAAAATATTCGGCCCGGTCAGCGATTATGAGTGCTTGTGCGGCAAATACAAAAGGCTAAAGCACCGTGGTGTCATTTGTGAAAAATGTGGTGTTGAAGTCACATTGTCAAAAGTTCGGCGCGAGCGCATGGGCCATATCGACTTGGCAAGCCCAGTCGCCCATATTTGGTTTCTAAAATCATTGCCTTCCAGGGTTGCATTGTTACTGGATATGACCCTGCGTGAAATCGAGAGGGTTTTGTATTTTGAATCCTTTGTCGTGTTGGATCCAGGTCTGACCCCCTTAGAAAAGGGTCAACTTTTGACGGATGATGAATACCTTGAAGCAGTGGAAACCCATGGAGATGATTTTATTGCTAAAATGGGTGCTGAAGCTATCTATGATTTACTCAAGGCAATAGACTTGAAAGAACAGGTTGAGATACTCAGGGAGGAAATCAACTCGACCAGTTCAGAAACCAAAATAAAAAAATACGCCAAACGCCTTAAGGTGATGGATGCCCTGCTGAGTTCAAAAAATCGTCCGGAATGGATGATCCTGCAAGTATTGCCGGTATTGCCACCAGAATTGCGCCCTTTAGTGCCACTAGATGGCGGGCGTTTTGCAACATCAGACCTGAATGACTTGTACCGTAGAGTTATCAACCGCAACAACCGTCTGAACCGGTTGCTGGACTTGAACGCGCCCGACATTATTGTTCGTAACGAAAAACGCATGTTACAAGAGTCGGTTGATGCGTTGCTGGATAATGGAAGAAGGGGCAGGGCAATCACCGGTACTAATAGAAGGCCGCTGAAGTCGCTTGCAGACATGATTAAGGGCAAGCAAGGGCGGTTTAGGCAAAACCTATTAGGCAAGCGAGTAGATTACTCAGGCCGCTCTGTTATTGTGGTCGGGCCAACCCTTAGGCTGCACCAATGTGGATTGCCTAAAAAAATGGCATTGGAGTTGTTCAAGCCGTTCATTTTCAGCAAACTTCAGTTCCGTGGACTGGCAACAACCATCAAAGCAGCCAAAAAAATGGTTGAGCGTGAAGGCACGGAAGTATGGGATATCCTTGAAGAGGTTATCCGTGAACATCCCATATTATTAAACCGCGCCCCAACATTGCACCGTTTGGGCATCCAAGCCTTTGAACCCACCTTGATCGAAGGCAAGGCGATACAATTGCACCCGCTTGTTTGTAGCGCGTTCAATGCAGACTTTGACGGTGACCAGATGGCTGTCCATATTCCATTGTCCCTTGAGGCTCAATTGGAAGCCCGGACATTGATGATGGCCACCAACAACATATTGTCGCCCGCCAATGGTGAACCAGTCATCAACCCATCCCAAGACGTGGTGCTAGGGCTTTATTACATAAGCCGTGAGAAGATCAATGCCAAAGGCGATGGCACCATTTTTGGCGATGTCAGCGAAATTCATAAGGCATTGCTGTACAAAAGCGTGGAATTGCAATCAAAAATTCAACTTCGGATAACTGAAAGTATCCGTAATGAACAAGGCGAGTTCGAAAGCAAGACCCATCGTGTCAGAACCACAGTGGGTCGTGCCTTGATTTGGGAAATTGTTCCTGAGCGTATGCCATTCGATGTGGTTAACTGTGATATGACTAAAAAGAACATTTCACGATTGATCAATTACAGTTATCGCTATTTGGGCAATAAAGATACGGTAGTGTTGGCAGACCAACTGATGTATCTTGGTTTTAGGTATGCAACTCGCTCGGGTGTATCTTTCGGTATTGAAGATATGGCCATACCGGCGAAGAAGGTGGACATTATCCGCTCCGCTGAAGCAGAGGTTAATGAAATCCAAAGCCAGTATGCGTCGGGTTTGGTCACAGATGGGGAGCGTTACAATAAGGTGGTTGACATTTGGTCACATGCCAACGACCAAGTAGCCAAAGTCATGATGGATGGCCTAGGTGAAGAGTCCGTCATTGATGCCGAAGGCAATACGGTTAAGCAAAAATCATTCAATTCTATATTCATGATGGCCGAATCGGGTGCGCGGGGTTCAGCGGCACAGATACGCCAACTTGCAGGTATGCGCGGTTTGATGGCAAAGCCAGACGGCTCAATCATCGAAACGCCTATCACTGCCAATTTTAGGGAAGGATTGGACGTGTTGCAGTACTTCATTTCCACCCATGGTGCCCGTAAAGGCTTGGCGGATACGGCATTGAAGACTGCTAACTCAGGCTATCTGACGCGTAGATTGGTTGACGTTGCCCAAGATTTGGTTATCACCACATTAGATTGTGGCACATCCAATGGCCTGATCATGACCCCTATCATTGAAGGCGGTGATGTGGTCGAAGCATTGTCCGAACGCGTGTTAGGCAGGGTGGCAGCCGTTGATTTGCTCGACGGAGCTGGCGAGAACGTCATTGTACCTGCTGGCACATTGCTTAATGAACATTGGGTTTCTGTACTGGAAGAACATAGTGTCGATCAAATTTTGGTGCGTTCCATCATCACCTGTGAAAATAGGCACGGAGTCTGCGCGGCTTGTTACGGGCGCGATCTGGGCAGAGGGCATAGGGTAAATATCGGCGAGGCAGTAGGCGTCATTGCCGCCCAGTCAATTGGTGAACCCGGCACTCAGTTGACCATGCGTACATTCCATATTGGCGGTGCGGCATCGCGTTCAGCCGCTATCAGTAACGTCCAAGTCAAATCTGCCGGCACCATAAGATTAACCAACTTAAAATCAGTGGCTAACCGGGAAGGTCATTTGGTTGCCGTGTCCAGGTCTGGTGAAGTCGGTGTCGTTGACGATTACGGTCGTGAACGTGAACGATATAAAATTCCTTATGGCGCGGTATTGTCAGTCCAAGAAGGCTCAAAGGTAAACGCTGGTGAAATCATTGTCACATGGGACCCGTTCACGCATCCTGTTATCACAGAGGTGGATGGTATTGTCGAATTAATTCATTTTGTTGATGGTGTAACTGTACAAAAACAATCTGATGAAGTGACTGGTCTGAGTTCCCTTGTCGTCACCGACCCGAAACAGCGTGGCAGTGCCGGTAGGGAGTTACGCCCGATGGTAAAGCTGAACGACAATAATGGCAATCCAATCAATTTGCCAGGTACAGAAATACCTGCCCAATACTTCTTGCCTGCAGGGGCTATCGCTGGGATTAAAGATGGCGGCGAAGTGAAAGTGGGTGACGTACTGGCAAGAATTCCCCAGGAGTCAAGTAAAACTAGAGATATTACAGGTGGTTTGCCTAGGGTTGCTGATTTGTTTGAGGCCCGCAAGACCAAAGACCCTGCAATATTGGCTGAAACCAGCGGTACCATTTCGTTTGGAAAGGAAACCAAAGGCAAGCAACGGGTCATTATAACTGATGGCACTGGGGAACAGATTGAGACCTTAATTCCAAAATGGCGGCATATCACTGTATTTGAAGGTGAATATGTTGAAAAAGGTGAGACTATAGCAGAAGGTGAATTGACACCGCATGACATCCTAAGGTTGCGAGGGATTGAGGAACTGGCCAATTATTTGGTTAAGGAAATTCAAGATGTCTATCGTTTACAAGGTGTTAAGATTAACGATAAGCATATAGAAGCCATTATCAGGCAGATGTTAAGGAAGGTCGAGATCACTGCTTCAGGTGACACCAACTTCCTGAAAGGCGACCAAGTTGAACGCGCTTTAGTCAGGTTCGAAAATGACAAGGTAGAAAAGGAAGGCAAAATTCCCGCCAGTTATGAGTCTGTCCTGCTGGGTATCACCAAGGCATCATTGGCCACGGAATCGTTCATATCGGCGGCATCATTCCAAGAGACAACCCGTGTACTGACTGATGCAGCGGTGCGAGGATTAAGCGATGGACTGATAGGGCTAAAAGAAAATGTCATTGTGGGTCGGCTGATTCCCGCTGGGACTGGGCTAGCTAGTCATGAAGCACGAAAAAACAAGGCGGTTCACTATTCAGATGCTGAAAGTGAGGTCAATATGGTGGCCGATGCAGAAGAGGCATTAAAGCAAGCTTTGAATATATAAAAATGACTGGGTTAAAATTTACTTGACGGATATTGAAATCACGAGTATTATTGCCTGCTAACATAAATTAACGTAATTTAGTCGGGTCGGGTTAAAAAGACAAGTGCCTGGTGTGCATCGCTGGGCGTGTTTGTTTGGCACGCTATTAAATTGCAAATTGGAGTAAACAAGAATTATGGCCACGATCAATCAGCTAGTTCGTAAGCCGCGTGCAAAAAGAATAGAAAAAAGCAACGTGCCTGCTTTAGAGGCGTGTCCTCAGAGAAGAGGGGTTTGTACGCGAGTTTATACTACAACACCAAAAAAACCAAACTCAGCGTTACGTAAAGTGGCAAGGGTGAGGTTAACCAATGGCTCAGAGGTCAGTAGCTATATTGGCGGGGAAGGCCACAATCTACAAGAGCATTCCGTGGTGCTGATTAGGGGTGGTAGGGTTAAGGATTTGCCAGGTGTGCGTTATCACGTCGTTCGTGGTAGTTTGGACGCTTCAGGTGTGACCAACAGAAGATGTGGTCGCTCGAAATATGGAACAAAAAGGCCTAAGAGCTAAGATTCGGTTGGTGATAAATGTCTAGAAGAAGAGTAGCTACAAAACGGGAAGTCATTCCAGACCCAAGATTTGGCAGTGTAATGCTGACTAAGTTTATGAACATGATTATGGAAAGCGGCAAAAAATCTATCGCCGAAGGCATTATTTACGGCGCTTTGGATGTCATTGAAGGAAAGGGTCATGCGGTGCCTTTGGATGTGCTTTCAAAGGCTCTGGAAAACGTCCAGCCGAGAGTGGAGGTTAAATCTAGGCGTGTCGGTGGTGCAACTTATCAGGTTCCGGTTGAGGTCAGGCCTTCCAGAAGGTTGGCGTTGGCAATGCGCTGGCTAATTGATGCTTCCAGGAAAAGAAACGAAAGGACAATGGCTAAAAAATTGGCCGGTGAGTTGATGGAAGCCTTTGAAGGTAGGGGGGCTGCAGCTAAAAAACGCGAAGACACCCATAGAATGGCGGAAGCGAATAAAGCTTTTTCGCATTATCGTTGGTAATGGGTTTGGTTTGTCGTGGCTCGTAAAACGCCGATAAGTCGGTATAGAAATATCGGCATTATGGCGCACATAGATGCCGGAAAGACGACAACAACTGAAAGGATTCTGTTCTATACCGGTGTGTCCCACAAAATTGGTGAGGTTCACGAAGGCACTGCCACCATGGATTGGATGGAGCAAGAACAGGAGCGCGGTATAACCATTACTTCAGCGGCGACCACTTGTTTTTGGAGTGGTATGGACAAGCAGTATGAAGAGCATAGGATTAACATAATAGATACGCCAGGCCATGTTGATTTTACTATCGAGGTGGAGCGTTCGTTAAGGGTTCTTGATGGTGCGTGTGCCGTTTTTTGTGCGGTGGGTGGTGTTGAACCGCAATCAGAAACGGTATGGCGGCAAGCAGATAAGTATCACGTCCCTAGGTTAGTATTTGTCAATAAAATGGATAGGACAGGGGCAAATTTCTTCCGTGTCATCGATCAGGTCAAGGTAAAGCTGGGGGCCGATGCCGTGCCTATGCAAATACCGGTAGGTGCTGAAGATAGCTTTCAAGGTGTCATTGACCTAATAAAAATGAAAATGATTTGCTGGGATGAAGCAAGTATGGGTATGTCTTTTGTAGAGATGGACATTCCAGAGGCCTTGCTTTCTATAGCAAAAAAGCACAGGGAACGGATGATTGAGGCTGCAGCGGATGGCAGCGATGAATTGATGAATAAATATTTGGATGGTGGCGATCTGTCCGACGAGGAAATAAAGCTGGGGATTCGGCAAGGCACAATAGCCAATAAGCTGATGCCGGCATTTTGTGGTTCTGCATTTAAAAACAAAGGTGTCCAGTCAATGCTAGATGCCGTTATAGATTACTTGCCGTCGCCCAATGATATACCTCCTGTGAGCGGACTACTTGAGGATGGCGTTACACGCGAAGAAAGACCAGCCCAAGATGACCAGCCATTTGCAGCATTGGCATTTAAGATAGCCACTGACCCTTTTGTTGGGACATTAGCTTTCTTTAGGGTCTATTCTGGGGTGTTGCGGTCAGGGGATGCTGTTTACAATTCAGTAAAAAAGAAAAAAGAACGCATCGGACGCATTGTACAAATGCATGCGAATAGCCGCGAAGAAGTAAAAGAAGTGTGTGCTGGCGATATTGCAGCGGCAATAGGGCTTAAAGATGTCACCACGGGTGACACGCTCTGTGACCTTACCAAAATGGTTCTGCTGGAAAAAATAGAGTTTCCGGAGCCAGTTATCTCGGTCGCTGTTGAGCCTAAGACAAAAGCAGACCAAGATAAGTTAGGCGCAGCATTAGCCAAGTTGGCGCAAGAAGACCCATCTTTTAGGGTTAATACCGATGAAGATTCTGGGCAGATCATTGTTTCCGGCATGGGTGAGCTGCATCTCGAAATTATCGTTGATCGCCTAAAAAGAGAATTTAATGTCCAAGCTAATGTCGGGGCTCCCCAGGTGGCTTACAGGGAATCAGTGCGGGCAACAGTAGAGCATGAATTTAAGTTTGTCCGGCAGACCGGTGGTAAAGGACAGTATGCCCATGTCTGGCTAAAGATTGAGCCTAAGCCAGAAGGCACGGGATACGAATTTGTCAATGACGTTGTTGGTGGTGCCATACCTAAGGAATACATACCAGCAGTTGATAAAGGCATACAAGAGCAATTGAAAAGTGGAATTTTGGCCGGTTACCCTGTTTTAGATGTGAAAGTCACCTTGTTTGATGGGTCATACCATGATGTGGACTCCAGTGAGCTGGCCTTTAAGATTGCATCATCAATGTGTTTCAGGGAAGGTGCAAGAAATGCTAGCCCGGTGCTACTGGAGCCGATAATGCATGTTGAAGTCGCCACTCCGGAAGATTACATGGGCGATGTAGTGGGAGACATCAATCGTCGACGCGGAATAATTCAAGGGCTTGACGATACGCCATCTGGGAAGATCATCAGCTGCGAAGTTCCACTTGCAGAAATGTTTGGTTACTCAACGGATTTGCGTTCGGCGACCCAAGGAAGGGCCACCTATACAATGCAGTTTGCAAAATATAATGAAACGCCTGCAAACATTGCAGAAGCAATCGTTAAAAAATCTTCATAAAGTTAAACAATTAAAATAAAGGTATTAACTCATGGCCAAAGAAAAATTTTCACGTAATAAGCCGCACGTAAACGTAGGCACAATCGGTCACGTTGACCATGGCAAAACCACCCTGACGGCGGCGCTGACCACCGTGATGGCAAAGATCCATGGCGGCGCGGTCAAAGCGTTTGACCAGATCGACAACGCCCCCGAAGAGCGTGCCCGCGGCATCACCATCGCCACCTCGCACGTCGAATACGAATCGTCCAAACGCCACTACGCCCACGTCGACTGCCCGG
This sequence comes from uncultured Methylococcaceae bacterium, assembly GCA_903945605.1. GTDB lineage: Bacteria > Pseudomonadota > Gammaproteobacteria > Methylococcales > Methylomonadaceae > Methylovulum. The sequence goes on from CAJAWH010000155.1 coordinate 15,557, forward strand.
GCCATGCCGACTACGTCAAAAACATGATCACCGGCGCCGCACAAATGGACGGCGCGATCCTGGTCTGTTCCGCCGCTGACGGCCCGATGCCGCAGACCCGCGAACACATCCTGCTGTCCCGCCAGGTCGGCGTGCCCTACATCGTCGTGTTCCTCAACAAGGCCGACATGGTCGATGACGAAGAGCTGATCGAACTGGTCGAAATGGAACTGCGCGAACTGCTCGACATGTACGAATTCCCCGGCGACGACACCCCCATCGTGCGCGGTTCCGCACTGCTCGCCCTGCAAGGCGACCAAAGCGACATCGGCGAAGCCTCCGTCGTGCGCCTGGTCGAAGCCCTGGACAGCTACATACCCGAACCCGAACGTGCCGTTGACGGCGCATTCCTGATGCCGATCGAAGACGTGTTCTCCATCTCCGGCCGCGGCACCGTCGTGACCGGCCGTATCGAACGCGGCATCATCAAGGTCGGCCAGGAAGTCGAAATCGTCGGCATCCGCCCGACCGTCGTCACCACCGTCACCGGCGTGGAAATGTTCCGCAAACTGCTCGACCAGGGCGAAGCGGGCGACAACGTCGGCTTGCTGCTGCGCGGCACCAAAAGGGACGACGTCGAACGCGGCCAAGTGCTGGCGCACAAAGGCACCATCAAGCCGCACGCCCACTTCAACGCCGAAATCTACGTCCTGTCCAAAGAAGAGGGCGGCCGCCACACCCCGTTCTTTGACGGCTACCGCCCGCAGTTCTACTTCCGCACCACCGACGTGACCGGCGCGGTCAAGCTGCCCGAAGGCGTGGAAATGGTCATGCCCGGCGACAACATCTCCGTGACCGTCAAGCTGATCTCACCGATTGCGATGGAAGAGGGCTTGCGCTTCGCCATCCGCGAAGGTGGCCGTACCGTCGGTGCCGGTGTTGTTGCATCCATTATTGA
>CAJAWH010000156.1 GCA_903945605.1 uncultured Methylococcaceae bacterium
GCATGGAAAACAGGAAACGGCACAAAATGGCGTATGGAGCATTACGAAAGCTATGCCCATCGTGGCAAAGATTAGCCATAAAAACATGATGTTATAAAAAACACCCACGAACACCCACGCGCCACCACATCGAACACCCACCCATCACATCCTAATAATTGTAAACAGTAACCACAAAACGTGGAAGCAATTGACATTTTTAGGAGATGTTATGAGCAATGAAAACACACAAGCCGTGCCAACGGCTTACCATCTTTTAACCGTTAATCAACTTGTAGGAAAGCATCAAGCGTTCACACAGGGCGGCATACGCGCCCTTATTTTCAACGAACATAGCAATGGCCTTGCAAAATCAGCGGCGATCATCCGTCTAGGGCGGAAAGTGCTTATTGATGAAGTTTTGTTTTTCGATTGGATTAAATCCCAGCACATGGGGGCAAAATGAACAGCCCTCAATGGTTTGGCAAAAGAACCTTGTCCGCAGTACTGGAACATTACAAAAACAGGGACATCGGCACATCATCACAATTGATAAACGATGCTGGCCTATTGTTGCACATGGGCATTTATGAACAACCGGAGAACACAACCCTAGCCGAACTCAAGCCATACTTTGATTTACTAGAAGGCATTTTGTTTATGGCGGATTGCGAAGAAGCAAGGCAAGAAGCCATTAAAGCCAAACTAATTGCAAGGCAGAAAAAGCCAGTGCTCAGCCCCATAGCCCGCGAAGCTATTGACGAAATGAAACGTATCGGCAAGAGGAGCAAGTACTAATGGCAACCACCCCTGCAACCCAAATTGCGGGGGCGGCATTGCCCCCCCAAACCAGAACCGGACAGGCCAAAGCCACACAGCCCGTTTACTTGACTGAAAAGCCCAAGCTTAACGAAGTTGGCAGATACCATATCGCCCTTATGAGGGCAATTTTAGCCAATGCTGAAACCAAAGCCAACAGGGCTAAGGAGGCGCGTAATGTCAAACCTTGACACCATCCTTAACCAGCTCGACAAGGTGAAAGCCTATGGCAACAACAAGTGGTTAGCGTGTTGCCCCGCCCATAATGACAAGCACCCATCCCTAAAAGTGACAATGACGGATGACGGCAAAATCCTTATCAAGTGTTGGGCGGGTTGCGACATTTCAGCGGTGCTGAAAGCACTCAGCATTGAAATGGCGGACTTGTTCCCCGACAAGATCAGCTACACCAAGGGCAGCAAACCGCCCAAATTTAACCGGATTGAACTGTTTGACAGGCTGGTTTACGAAGCCCTGATTTTGTATGTTGCCATCCAGCAATTGCAGCAAGGCAAGCCGTTAAATGATGTTGACGCGCTTAGAGTAGAGCAAGCCATGAGCTTCATAGACGAGCTTAAAGCCGAGGTGAAATCATGAGCCTTGACGATTTACGGGACGCGCTGATTACAAGCACCCCGCCCAGCGAAGCCGACACCATCAAACGGCTGGCAGCCCTGCCCACCCTCGACTACCTACGCGCCAAAAAAGAATCAGCCAGCGCGTTAGGCATCACAGAGGCCGGACTGGACAGACTGATTAACGAGACACGCAAGGCAACCGCCAAGCCAGCCAGCACCGAAAGCGAAATGTTCCCACCACCAGAACCGTGGCCTAGCCCAGTCAACGCCGAGGCACTGCTAAACCAGCTTACCGCAACAATAAAGCGGTTCATGGTATGCCCAGACGAAACCGCAGACGCGGCGGCCTTATGGGTAGTCATGACATGGTTTATCGACATCATCCAAGTAGCCCCCCTTGCCGTCATCACCGCCCCAGAGAAGCGGTGCGGCAAATCCCAATTGCTCTTTATATTGGGGCGGCTGGTGAACAGGCCACTGACAGCCAGCAACATCACCCCAGCGGCCTTGTTCCGTTCCA
>CAJAWH010000157.1 GCA_903945605.1 uncultured Methylococcaceae bacterium
GAAGAAAAAGCTCGAGGTCTCTTGGATTGACACCAGTTGCCCGCCCAAGGCCACCAGCGCGTCGGCGGCGTTGGCGATGTAGTAGCCGCTGTCCGCCACGGCAATGGGGTTGCCGGATGTTTTGGCGTAGGCCAAGGCATTGGAAACGGTCAGGGTGGTGGGTGTCGTCATTGAAGGCTCTCTGTGGGTTAACTAAAACAAATTATGCCCAGCCGATCGCGTTCCTTGTGTCAGCTAAGCTGATGTTATTGGGGTATAGCTTGTGGTGCAGTCCTGATTAGCTGACCATTATAGTAAGTTTATATTTGTAATGCAATATTTTGTGTTGGTTTGAAGCTGCTTCTGGGGCTAGCCGCCGCCCCTACGGGACATCATGCCTTTGGAGGGGTTGTAGCCGATAATGGCGGCGGTCATGAACACCACAAAGGCTATCAAGGTATACAGCAGGGCGGTGGGGTTGGGTTGGGCATACAAGGCGAAGCGGATGAGTTCGACAGCTTGTGAAAACGGGTTGTATTTAGCCAACAGGTGGAGCAACACGCTGGATTCTTTAATTTTCCAGAGCGGGTACAGCGCAGTGGACATAAAAAACAGCGGAAAAATGACAAAATTCATCACTCCGGCAAAATTTTCCAGTTGTTTGATGAACGATGACAGCAGCAAGCCTAGCGCACCCAGCATAAGCCCTGACAGCAGCAAGCACGGCAACAACAGCAAATAGCCTTGCCACGGTGCATTGATGTTGTACAGCCAAGCAATGCCTAGAAAGACATAGACTTGCAGCACCGACACGGCTGCCCCTGCCACCAATTTGCTGAGCAGCAAAAACCAGCGGGGCAAAGGCGACACCATGAGAATTCTCATACTGCCCATTTCGCGGTCGTAGACCATCGACAAGGAGCTTTGCATCCCATTAAACAGTTGGATCATCGCACACAGACCCGGTGTGATATAAACCTCGTACAGGATGTACGTGTCATAAGGCGGCATGATCGCCATGCCTAGCGAGGCCCTGAAGCCAGCGGCAAACACGAACAACCAGACCAGTGGCCTGACCAGTGCCGATATAAAGCGTTCGCGCTGGGTGACAAAGCGCCACATTTCCCGTCCGACAATGCCGCGCATTGCCCGCCAGTAATGTATCGGGGTCGTAGGATAGGGGGCGCTCATGGTTTGCCTGCTTGGGTAAAGTGGTCGAACGCGGCATGGATGGTTGTCGCTTGGGCGGCAACCAACACTTCGGGTACTGGGCCATTGGCTTGGATGCTGCCTTGGTGCAACACAATCAGGTGATCTTGCGGATACACTTCGTCAATCAAATGGCTGGCCCATAACACCGCCAGTTGCCCGTCGCCCGCCAGTTGGTGCACATAACTGACAATTGCGGTGCGGCTAGGTACATCCAAGCCTACGGTGGGTTCATCCAGCAACAGCAATGATGGCTGGTGCAAGAGCGCCCGGGCAATTTCCACCCGCCGCCGATGCCCGCCATTGAGTTCTTTGGCTTTTTCAAAGCGCCGCTCATACATGTCCAAGCGTTCCAGTTCTTGTTGGATGCGTTGCCTGGCTAGCTTGCCGTCCATGCCATGCAAGTCCGCATGGTAGAGCAGGTTTTGCATGACACTCAGATCCATGTCCAGGGTGGGTTGTTGGAACACCACGCCCAGTTTTGCCAAGGCGCGTCGGGATTGCCGCCGGACATCGAAGCCGCACAGTTCGATGCAGCCTTGGCGGCTGTCGTAAAGGCGGGTGATGAGGGCAAACAAAGTGCTTTTGCCAGCACCGTTAGGGCCTAGCAACAAGGTGCATTCGCCGCTGTGGATTTTAAAATTGAGCTGGTTTAAGGCGGTTTTGTTGGTGTAAGCAAAGCTGAGATTTTCGACCGATAGGGCAACTGCGGGCATCATGGTTGCACCGCCACGCCCCAAGGGCTAGTGCCGACCCCTACCGATTTGGTGACGGTTTGGCTATCCAAATCTATTAGGGACAGATCATTACTGATGCCGTTGGCGGTGTACAGCCGTTTATGATCGGGGGAGAAAGCAATGTTCCATACTCTTGAACCGACCAGCAGGTAATTTTCCACCTCGTAAGTTTGTGCATTGACCACCGCGATGCGGTTAGCAGGGCCTAGAGCCACGTAGGCTTTGCGCCGTTGCGGGTCAATAGCGATGCCAACCGGCTGTATTTTGCCGCTGCTAACGCCGGGTATGGCAAAACTGATGGTTTTGATTATTTTTTTGCTTGCAATGTCCATAACCATAAGGGTGCCGGCCATTTCTGAAGTCACCCAGAGCTGTTGGCTGTCGGCAGTGAAGCTGAGTGCGCGTGGGCGCGAGTCGACCAAGGTGTTTTCGACCACGGATAGGCTTTGGGTGTCAATCCAATGCACCATATTGGTGGTTTCGGAGGCACAGGCCAGCCATTTTCCGTCCGGGCTAGCTGCGATGCCTTCCGGTTCGACCCCCACGGATATTTGCTTGATGATGTTGCGGTGGGCAATGTCCACCACAGTGACTTGGCTGTCATCTTCGTTGGAGACATACAGCCGGTCACCTTTGGGTGATAAGGCAAAAGTTTCGGGGTCGTCACCGGAAGGCAATTGCCCTTGTTCTTGTAGGGTGTCGGTGTCGAGTATTTTTATGGTGTGTTCGTCGCTGGCAGCGATATACAGCCATGCGCTGTCCGGACTTAGAGCCAGGCCGCGCGGACGTAGGCCAATGGGTACAGTTTTGAGCAGAGTGCCGGCAATCGGGTCAACCACTGCCAAGGCGTTGTCTTTTTCCAGTGTGACGAATACCGTTTCGGCTTGGGCGGCAGTTTGCGTGGCTAGCAGTGCGGCAAGCAGCAGGCGGGGGAGTCGGGTCATGGTACTGTTCTCGCTTCTCGTTTTACAAGGAGGGGGTCAAAAGTTAGCGGGTTGCCTTGATGATCGAGATGAAAGGCTTGTTACAACAAACTTAAGTGATAATGTCGGATTATATCCTCTGGGGGGATTCATGTGTTGCCGATTTTAGGCAATTTAGGGAAGTGCTGCTAAAAGGGCTTCGGGCTTAGGCGCTGTTATGTCCAGGCCTGTTTTAGCCTTGCCTTGTTTGCCATTGTAAAATTTCCCCAATCCATAGATATTGCCGCCACTCTTGCTGGCAAAACTTGCATCCAATACGGCAATTTTTAGCGCAGAAGGCAGGAACATTTCGCTGTTGCCGATGCGGTTAAATTCAATGAAACCCGGCTTTCCACCAAACCGGCGGCGATAAGGTTGCTCGGACAAGCCGCTGTGGCGGCTCAAGTTGCTGTAGTTGGCACAGCCCCAAAAACTCACCAACATCCTAAACAAATAGTATGAAATTTTTTGCGGTTTTGAAATCTTGGACATTTTCCCTAAAATACTTTCTGGTGGCTTAATGGAAGCCTTTTGCCGCCTTAATGCGCCCCCCTTATTGCGTCTTACGCACCACACAACATAGCACAACAACCCTATAGGCAGGCATCATGAAAATCGCCCTGATCGTCGCCCTGGCCAGCAACCGCGCCATTGGCCTAGACGGCAAAATGCCTTGGCATTTGTCCGCCGACCTGAAAAACTTCAAAAAAATCACCTTAGGTTCACCCATCATCATGGGCCGCAAAACCTTTGCAGCGATAGGCAAACCCCTGCCTGGGCGCTGCAATATCATCATCAGCCGCAACCCCGCTTTCGCCGCCGAAGGCTGCAAAGTGTTCGGAACACTGACAAGCGCACTGGACTACGCACGCCAACACGCCCAACAAGTGTTTGTCATCGGCGGTGCCGAACTGTATCGGCTAGCCTTGCCGTTAGCCCAAACCCTTTATTTGACCGAAATAGAGCAAGCCTTTTCGGGCGACACCTTTTTCCCCGAATTTGACCGCAGCGAGTGGTCAGAAAGCCATTGCCAGTTGATTGATGATGATACCAGCGTAGCCTTCCGTTACCGTTTTGTGACGCTGGAAAGGCGGGCCACTAAGCCTTGAACCTCAGCAAAAACTAACCCAAATGGCCTGAAAACGGTTAAAATGGGCGGATAACGGGAACTCTCTTAAAAGCAACAGCCGGGTGGCACTATGGAAACTAATTATAAGACCGACGACTTACGGATTTCTGCAATCAAAGAGGTCATCGCGCCTATACAGGTTCATGAAGAAGTACCTATCACTGAAGCCGCCGCCAACACCACCCAACAGGCCCGCCAAGAAGTCCATAACATACTGGCAGGCAAAGATGATCGGGTATTGGTGGTCATCGGCCCCTGTTCCATCCACGACACCCAAGCCGCCAAAGAATACGCAGGGCTGTTAAAAGCCGCCAAAGATGAATTGGCCGATGATCTGCTGATCATTATGCGCGTGTATTTTGAAAAGCCGCGCACCACCGTGGGTTGGAAAGGCTTGATCAATGACCCCGATATTGATTCCAGCTTCAATATCAACAAGGGCCTTAGAATTGCCCGGCAATTGTTGTTGGATTTAAACGCAATGGGTATGCCCGCCGCCACCGAATATCTGGATTTGATCACGCCCCAATATGTGTCTGATCTGATTGCCTGGGGTGCCATTGGCGCACGCACCACCGAAAGCCAAGGCCACCGTGAGCTGGCTTCCGGCGTGTCTTGCCCGATTGGCTTTAAAAACTCCACCGATGGCACAATAAAAATTGCCATTGATGCCATAGGCGCAGCCATGAGCCCGCACCACTTCCTGTCATTGACCAAAGCCGGGCATTCGGCGATTTTTTCCACCACTGGCAATGAAGACGTGCATATCATTTTACGCGGCGGCACTGACCGCCCCAATTATGATGCGGTCAGTGTCGAACAAGTTGCATTGGGGTTGGAAAAAGCCGGTTTGCGCCCTAACATCATGATTGATTTCAGCCACGCCAACAGCCTGAAACAATGCCACCGGCAATTGATTGTGGCAGAAGATGTGGCAGGGCAAATCAGCAATGGCGACCACCGCATTATGGGGGTCATGGTGGAAAGCCACTTGAAAGCGGGCAGCCAAAAAGTGCTTGAGGGTCAACAATTGGTTTATGGCCAAAGCATCACCGATGCCTGTTTGTCGTGGGAAGACACCTTGCCGATGTTGCGCCATTTGGCGGCAGCGGTGCAAAAGCGCCGGGTTAGCAAAACAGCATTGGGAGTGTAAGGCAATGCATATTTATGTCAATGGTGAACAGCGCGACTATGCCGACAACAGCACCGTTAATGATGTGCTGGGTGATTTGGGCTTGCTTGGCAAGCGCATTGCCGTTGAGCTGAACAAGGAAATATTGCCTTACACGCAATACCCCGCGCAGGTTTTAAAGCCTAACGACCGTTTGGAAGTGGTCCATGCCATTGGCGGGGGACAGGGGGATGCTTTTGTCATTGCCGGTGTGGCTTACCATTCACGTTTATTGGTGGGCACCGGCAAATATAAGGATTTGCAAGAAACCCGTTTGGCGACGGAGGCCAGTGGCGCACAAATTGTCACGGTGGCGATCCGGCGCACTAACATTGGGCAAAACCCCAATGAGCCAAATTTGCTCGATGTGCTGTCGCCCGACCGCTACACCTTGCTGCCCAACACCGCAGGTTGTTACAGTGCCGAAGAAGCGGTCAGGACGTGCCGTTTAGGGCGGGAATTGCTGGACGGGCATAAGCTAGTCAAGCTGGAAGTGTTGGCAGACCCGACCACCTTGTTCCCCAATGTGGCGGAAACCTATATTGCCGCCGAATTGTTGGTGAAAGAAGGTTTTGACGTGATGGTGTACACCAATGATGATCCGGTTGCCGCCAAACGTCTGGAAGAAATTGGCTGTGTCGCGGTCATGCCATTGGCGGCCCCGATAGGCTCCGGCTTGGGTATCCGCAACCCCTACAATATCTTGACCATTGTTGAGAACGCCAATGTGCCTATTTTGGTCGATGCCGGTGTCGGCACGGCTTCCGATGCCGCAATGGCGATGGAGTTGGGCTGTGATGGGGTGTTGATGAACACCGCCATTGCCGCCGCGCAAAATCCGGTGTTAATGGCTTCTGCCATGCGTAAAGGCATAGAGGCGGGGCGCGAGGCGTTTTTGGCCGGACGTATGCCCAGAAAACGCTTTGCCTCGGCATCCTCGCCTATTGACGGTTTGTTTTTCTAAACACCCCACTATTATGGGCGGTCAAACCATTGTCCGCCCGTTTTCATGATTCCGTAATGTCTTGCCAAGAACTTCCCCTACACCGAAAAATCCGTAGCTTTATCCGTCGCCAAGGCCGCCTGACCCAAGCCCAGCAGTATGCCTTGGACAACCATTGGCAAGACTACGGCCTGGACCCTGCGTTGGATTACCATTTTGCCGATGTGTTCGGGCGGGTAGCCCCGTTGTGCATTGAAATCGGCTTTGGCAATGGCGAAGGGCTGGCCAACATTGCCGCCGCCAACCCGGACAAGGACTATATCGGCATTGAGGTGCACCGGCCCGGTGTCGGTCATTTGATGATGTTGTTGCATCAGCAAGGCTTGACCAATGTCAGGATTTATTGCCACGATGCCATTGAAATCCTTGAACAGAAAATTGCCGATAACAGCTTGGCGGCAGTGCATTTGTTTTTCCCCGACCCGTGGCCCAAGAAAAAACACCATAAACGCCGCATTGTGCAACCGTCATTTTGCCGCTTGTTAATTGCCAAGCTCAGCGTAGGCGGTTACTTCCATGCCGCAACCGACTGGCAAGACTACGCCCAAGTGATGTTGTCGGTGTTGTCGGCAGAAACCGCTTTGCGCAATAACAGCCCCGAACAAAATTATTGCCCCCGCCCAGCCCACCGCCCCTTGACCAAGTTTGAACAACGCGGCCTAAAACTGGGCCATGGTGTTTGGGATTTGATTTTTAGCAAAGCTTAAGAGGCAAGCCTGTTTGCTGCAAGCATCTTGTGGCTCAGCGCCATTGCCTTAATAGCTGATGTGACCCAGCACGTTGGCTGAGCGTAGCCGAAGCCATGCTCCGCTACAATGCAACAATAGCCTGCCAGCGCATGTCGCCGCGCCATTCCCTTCGACTACGCCCAGCCAACGTAAAGCTTTAACTGGGCCGCCCCTACCCAGCCCGTTGGTTGCGTAACGCCAGCCAACAACTTACCCTGCTCCCGCCGCCCACTATTTCATAGTGACGGGGCTACCGCGTGGCCTGATATGTTGTGCCTAAGGTGTTGGCTAGCTTTGTGAAGGCTGTAAACCTAGAAAATGCCAAAGTAATTTTATATTCATTGGCAGACTTGCATTTTATGTTAAAATCCTAGACAGACAGTAGGAAAAACGCAGGCCATGTTCTATTGGACAGGGCTTTTTTATTGTCTGTGAACCATTGGATTTATATTTTTAACGTTGAGGTTTATTAAACAATGCAAGTACTAAAAAAAATCGCGATTTCGGGCCTGATGGCAATCTCAATGGCCGCTGTATCATCAGCTGCTTTGGCTGAAGCCACTGGCGAAGCAACCGTAAGGGCTGCTGCTGAAAACACCATCACCAAAATCGAAGAAGCGGTTGGCTTGGCTGAAAAAGGCGGCAACAAAGAAGAGATCATTAAAGCCATTAATGATGCCCGCCAAACACAAAAAGAATTCCGTTATGAGTTGACTGAACGTCAACGTCAAAAAGCAAACGACAAATTACGTCTTGCCCGTGATGCCTTCGAAAGTGGCGACACTAAAACAGCTGATGCTAAATTACGTGAAGCGTTGGCAAACTTTGTGGAAATGAAAGCCCAATACGACGCAAACCATAAGTAAGCGCCAGGTTTCGATTCGATCATGTTTTCTTGGCATGGTCGAAATTCCCGCCCCCATTCCCTCTCCTCTCCGCGTTATCTATTTTTAAACACTTTGCAGGTTTAAAAATTTTAAATTGTGTTAAAATCGTTCCCCGACACTTAGCCAATGCAAGATTTTGCGGGGCCAAGCTGCCAAGCTCAATAAAAATTACAACACTAGGGGATTAGTGAAATTATGAAAACTATGAAAAAAGTATTATTGTCTGTATTGATTGCTTCTTCTTTGGCTGCTGTTGCACCCGCAACCTTTGCAGAGTCTGATCCAGGCAGAATCACCTACGCACCTGCAGATGCCATTGATATGGTAGCGGCTAAAGTTAAAGTGGCTATTGATGCGGTAAGTTCAGGCGCTGAAGGCGAAGCAACTGCTAACCTGATTAAAGACGCGCTGGATGCCAGCAAAGAAATCAATGCCAACGATAAAGTTGACAATGCCCGTTCAAAAGCTAACAACAAACTGAAAGCTGCACGTAAATTCGCTAAAGAAGGTGCATTGCAAGAAGCTGAACAAGAGTTGAGAAACGCTTATAAAGGTTTCATTGACCTGAAAACACTGCTTTAAGCATCTGCCTTGCCGCAACCGTACATCTAAGCCACATCTTGGCTTAGATGTACGGTTGCGTTCTATGCTAATGCCATACCTGCACCACACTTTCCCCAAACAGACCCGCACCAACAAATCCCAGCGATCGCCACAGGCTAAAATCCTGCTTGGCCAGCCGCGTACCCCCTTGCCAAAAGTATTTCTGCCGGTTTTTTTCGGGCAGAGAGAGACAGCCGAAAAACCGTGCGTAAATTACCCTACGGCCCATTTCCACAATCGATTTGTATTGCCCCATAAGGTGAACTGCCGATATTTCGGATACCTGTTGGGCCAATGACTATTCAAAACGTATTTAACCAGGAATCCCCATGACAAGCA
>CAJAWH010000158.1 GCA_903945605.1 uncultured Methylococcaceae bacterium
AAATGCGGGGTTTATGGTGCTAAAAGCGCCGGATATGCCGTCTATTCTGGTGGAAACGGCTTTTATCTCCAACCCTGAAGAAGAAAAAAACCTGCTCAGCAACTCTTACCAAAACAAAATGGCCCAAGCCATCTTTGCAGGTATCCGTGATTATTTTAAAAGCAACAAAGATCGCGGTAATAATGTTGCGACGCTTGGCAAATAAACTTGGGTAGTGATTAACTGATGTTACGCAAATGGCTGTCTGCTGGTAGGTAGGTGGGTGACCATTGCCTGCGACTCACTGTCACAGTGGCCTGTTAATCGCGGGCATGAACTACCCCTACAACAGCCGTGCATTCCCTGAGCGCAGTAGAATGGGAATGCACCCAGACAACCCAGAAAAAATTCAAACCGTAACCGTGGTTTCGGCTACGCTCAGCCAACGTGCAGCGGTGACATCAGTGGTTAAATTAAAACGGGCCAAACTTGGTCAAATCCTCGTAAACTAGATGCAGGTAATCGCCGGAATGCCGCCTTAAACATCAATAGTCAAATCACAATCACTCCCCTAAAATTTATGCCATTTAAGTGTGTTAGTCAAAAACTATGCCGGGACGCACTGGCGGCCCAGCATTTGGCAGCAATAACTTGGGTATCCAGAAACTATGGTGCACTATCAACAAAGGGGGCGGGGGGATTGGCAACCCACCAATCTGTAAAATCTGGGGTCCCATTAGTGCCTAGTGAATTGACATAAGCCGTTAAATTGGCAATGTCAGTAGGACACAGGTATTTTTTGAAGGCTGGCATGCCGTTGTCTTCACCATTAGGCACTGAATCCGATACATCATCGCCTCTGCCCACCAAGCTTGGCCCCATAGTGCCACCATGCCCTGTAATTGAATGGCAAACATTGCAATTAAGCCTCATAAACGCCCGGCGACCATTTTCTATCGCATCCGCGCTGAATTTTAAGCTATCGCAGTTGAAATTGAAGCCATTAGGGATGGTGTAAGGGGGCACAGCCTTAGCTACAGCAGTCTTGGCTGTGCCGGAGCCAGCGGTATCTTCCACTCTGGCATTGTTTCTTTGGGCATAAGTGCCAATTATTCGCGGATCAGCATGAACAGAACACGCCAATGCCAAAAGACCCAAAATGCCTAACGTTGGGTTAACAATTTTCGGTAGAACTTGCATAATAGATTTACCTCTTAAATTTAAGTTTTAGGGGTTGCCAGATCAGAAATGGACAGACCCTTAAGTTGAATGAGTGGAATCTTATAAGCCTTAAGAATGGCGTTAATATTGTGTTGTTGGTGTTCCAGTATTTTTTCCAGTTGTGCGGCAAGCTTTTGATCGTCTTTTCTGACACCCATGGATATTTGAAAATCAAAAGGCATGTCCGTCAGTTTAGGATCATGGGGGGTCAGCTCCAACACAAGCCCGTCACCATATTTTCTGGCGTAATACCCAGCAATTGGCCCCCATACTATAGCCATATCAATGTTGCCATTAGCCACATCGTCAATTATTTTTGCTTGCGGATTGATGGGTTGGCTTTTCCGTTTGGCCTGTTCCGGCGAGCCCCACAACGAATATCCGACAATATTTTCAACAATGCCACGGACAGCCAAAGCACTTGCTGGGGGCGAATTGGAGCCATCATTACCAATACTATGCAAGCCGATTTTTAACTGCCGGAGTATCGGATCATCAAAAGAAGCTACTTTAAGATGACGGTTACGGGCGGTGACAAACACATAGCCTGACCAATAATAGGGCTGTGTCGTCAGAACCCGCTCATAACCGAAGGGTACCCCCATCACCACATCGCAACGATGCGCACCCAAGGTTTGACGGATAAATCCATTTTTTTGCCGTTGCCAAATGTAGCTCAACTTGGCATGAAGGGAATTCGCCAATAGGGTGGCCACTTTGTTTTCAAAGCCTTCTAGCTTGCGGTTGGAAAACGGCAAATTATCCGGATCGGCACAAACGCGCAATTGGGCTTGGGCAAATGCCGCCGACCCGTTCAGCAGCAGTGCCGCAGCCAAACATAAGCCCAGCCAGTGATTACACTTTTTACGGTTTTGTAAGGCCATTTTGACGACTTTGCTGATGACCAAAGCAAGCACCTTAAGGAAGCTTAAATACATGGACTTTACCGCCAGATGCGCCGGTACAAGCACCACCACCAAAACCGCCAGCCAATGCGCCCACACCACTGAATATCGCAATACGTTGCTTGCCGTCAGAACCCGCAAAAGCAATCGGGTTGCCCACCGTGCTGCATTCCATTTTTGCTGACCACAACACATTAGGCACACCGTTAACTGCGCTGCCGGGACGGGCATCAATAGCTTTGAAGGTTTTATCCTGTGTGCCATAAAACACCAAACCACCTGCTGTGCTAAGTACGCCACCGTAAATTGCTGTGGGTTCTTTTAAGCCAAATACTTTTTGGCCTTTCACTGCATCCCACGCTATCAGCTGGCTGGTATAGGTCGGATCGGAAGCGGCACTAATTGCCATATCCATACCCATATAAGGCGCCCCATAGACATATTCAGCCCTTAACATGTGCATGTTATTACACAAGTTAAATGTGGGCATGTAAAACAGTCCGGTATTAGGTGAGAATGAACCTGGCTCCCAGCCTTTAGCCCCCAGCACAGAAGGGCAAATGTTATAAGTGGTTTTGCCTGTGTGTGTCTGTTTGTCTGTGTTTAATACTGGCTGGCCTGTGGTCAAATTAATCTGGCTAGCCCAGTTGACATCATTGACAAATTGGCTGGCGTTAATAATTTCTCCGGTCAAGCGGTCAAAAACATAAACAAAACCATTCTTATTAAAATGCACTAAAAGCTTACGGTTTACTCCGTTAATGTTTTGGGTCACCGAGATGCTTTCACTGATGGCATCAAAATCCCAATTGTCGTGGGGAGTCACTTGATACACCCATTTGACTTTGCCGGTATTCGGGTCTCTAGCAAAAATTGAAGCCCCCCATTTATTGTCGCCTAAGCGGACATCAGGATTCCACACACCCGGTTGGCTGGTGCCATAAAATAGGGTGTCGGTTTCGCTGTCATAGGTCAGATAGGCCCAAGCGGAACTGCCGCCTTGTTGCCAAGCTGTGCCAGACCAAGTGGTTTTACCCAAATCCGCCAACGCCCCTGTTGCATTGGCATTGACTCCTTGACCAGCGGCATAGGGCACTTTGGTGTTACTATCTATCAATACATCGGCATCAGGCCCGGTACTGTAACCCCGCCACAATTCTTTACCGGTATTCAGATCAAGGGCTAAAACCCATCCCCGCACACCCATTTCGCCACTGGAGGTGCCGACAATCACCTTGCCATTAACGATCACAGGCGCGCCCGACATGGTGACACCGGAATGTACGTCAGCCGTTGTGTTGCGCCATAGTTCCTTGCCTTTAATGGCATCGACGGCTACTGTGGTGTTATCCAGCAAATTAAAAACAATTTTGCCATTGGCATAAGATGCGCCACGGTTAGTGGCATCACAACAATTAACCCCTTTGGCATAAGAATTTATGCTGGGGGTATAAGTCCATAATTTCGCGCCCTTATTAGCCAAGTCATAGGCTATCAGTTTGTTGGGGAACGGTGTGACAACATATAGCTTTGTCCCTATGACCAGAGGATCACCCATGTGGCTACCCTTTACGCCGGTGTCGACCGAATACTCTTCAACCATCTTACCGACATTGCTGGTGCTAATTTGGGCAAGCGGGCTGAAGCGTTGGCCTTCAAGGGTACTGCCTGAAGTCGTCCAATCGCCCACCGTACCTGGGCCGACGACTAATGCTGACGAAGTTTGAGGCATTATGCCTGCTGACACACCCAGCAATAGGACACAAAAAACATTGCCACCACGCGCAAGATAGGATGATCTTGTTAGTTTTGTATTTCCGCCACGCGGTTTTTTAATTATCATTTAAACCTCCATCATTAGTGAGCAAAAAATTATCAGTTGATCTTACACCCAACTGAGCGAAAAACTGTATACTTTTGAAATGCTAAAGGCTACAAATCACGTTGTCCGTTTTGAAAGCAAGAAGGGAGTAACTTGGAAAAAAACATTACGCCGCCATGTATAATTAAGCAGAATATATGCCATATTATAAGAAACTGTAATTATTAATATATTTATAGTTTTTTCGTAAAAAAGCATACCTTAATTGCGTACTCTGCAGGTTAAGCCTGCAAGATTTGGTATGAAAACCTATATTAGGAAGCCAGGAAACACATGGAAATGGACGAAAAACGTGAGGGGCAAGCCCAATGAAGTCTCATAAAACCTTCAAATTTTGCTAAATTAGAGGTTGTTTTTAGGCTGAAACTACCATTTTTTGAAAAAGTTCCGTACCCTCTTTTAAACAACAAAAGCGTACTTGACCACAATGGCGTTAGAAGACATCTGCTGCGTAAATTTAAAGCTGGCGCTTTAAAAATAAATCTCTGCGTACCACATCAGCCCGACCACTCAACATATACTTTTGATAACCTGAAAGGCGGTTTTCCGAAATGTAGCTGAAATTAAATGGCATAGCGCTATTTGAGCACAGACCCACTTACCTGATGATTACCTTGGGGCGATGTTACCCCACAAAGTTGGGGTGGCAAAATTTAAGCAGTGCCATTGATAATCTAGCAAATGAATTTAATCTTTCGCAAGAAGAAAAAGGTCAGCTATTGCCAAGTGGAACGCAAGCTATTTTCAGTAGCAGAAGAATACGTTTCTCTTATTGATACAAAAATTATATTAATTGATGGCAAGCAGCTGGCAAAGCTGATAGTAGAATGCAATGTTGGTGTTGGTGTTTCGACGGTAGGTGTTTATGAAGTCAAAAGAATAGATTTTGATAATGAGTATTAGTGGAAATATTTTAAAACCTCAATGCAAAAGCTAAGCAGCACGTTGGCTGAGGGTAGTCGAGTTAGGGCTTGCAACCACGGACAATGATCTGGCAAACCATCGGGCTGTATTCTGGGCTTTGACCACTCTCAGCCAACATGCCGAGTAACATCAGAAACCTCACTAAGTGTTATTTTGTAAGGCCACCTAAGCCTCTCTACAACCCCTCCCAAGGCGTATACAAACCCGTCACATCCACCCCAAACATATCCAACACCCTGCCAACAGTCTCATTGACCATGGCCATCATGGAATCGGACTTGCTATAAAAAGCAGGCATGGGCGGGAACATAATGCCGCCCATTTCAGTGACACTGACCATATTGCGGATATGGCCTAAGTTCAGGGGCGTTTCACGCGGCATGACCACCAAGCGCCGCCGCTCTTTCAGCACCACATCGGCGGCACGGGAAATGAGGTTGTCGCCAAAGCTATGCGCCACCGCCGCGAGTGTTTTCATGGAACAGGGAGCAATGATCATGCCTTCGGTCTTAAAGCCGCCACTGGAAATACTGGCGGCTATGTCGTTGATGCCGTGGCTGACATCGGCAAGCGCGTATAAGTCGGCGCGATCCATATCCAGCTCGTGCTTGAGGTTGACCCGACCGGCTGAGGAGATAATGACATGGGTTTCCCAGTGTTCCTGCGCTTGCAGGACTTGTAACATCCTTACGGCATAAATGGCACCTGTCGCGCCGGTAATGCCAATAATTAGGCGTTTTTTTGCATTCATAGGGTCAATTTATTCTTTCTGCTTATTTGTTGCCGCTAAAAAAACGTCTTAATCACAATCGACATAACGCCAGCAATTAAAACGCCTATCATCCATTTTATAGAAGTGGAATCGGCTTTAAGCACCGCCAAATCGGTGTAAATCGGCGCTAAGGTTTTGTCCAAACGATTATCCAGATAGTCACGCGTGACTAAAGTTTCTTGTGATTCAACAATGGCACGAACAAAAGCATCGTCATGTTCTTGCGACACACCCACAGCCCTGAGTTTTATCACGGCTTCTTGGGTATCAAAAGTTATAGTGGTCATAGCATCGGCTTCCAAGTAATAATTGTCAGTCTATC
This sequence comes from uncultured Methylococcaceae bacterium, assembly GCA_903945605.1. GTDB lineage: Bacteria > Pseudomonadota > Gammaproteobacteria > Methylococcales > Methylomonadaceae > Methylovulum. The sequence goes on from CAJAWH010000158.1 coordinate 6,006, forward strand.
AACATTGACAGCTTTATGAAACAGCTCAAGCCGTTATCCGTGGCCTACAAATGTCCGCTGGCGGCAAATTCGTCAGTTGCCGCCACTAAGGCATCTATCATTTCTGGATGTTGGGCAATATGTCCGGCATTTGGCAAAATGACCAAACTGGCCTGCGGCAAGGCTTGGTGCAGCTTAATCCCCGCTTCCAAGGGGCAAAGGAAATCTTGCCGACCGTGGATAATGCGGGTGGGGATAGCTTGCAACACACCGCAATTGTCCAGTATCTGGTTTTCGCTGATAAAATAATGGTGCTTGGCATAATGCAATTCCATACGGATTTGCTTAAAGGTGTGTTCGGTGACATCCACCTCTTTAGCTTGGTAGGCATTGCCCAAGGCGGTCAAAGCCCCCCAAGCCAGCCAAGGTTTGGCAACACGGCCTTGTACTTCGGTATCATCGCCCCAAAACACCGCACACAGGCTGGCTAATAAATCTTCGGTATGCGGGTCGGGCAAGCTGGACAGCAATTGCTGCCATTGTTCGGCAAAAATGCGGTTGGCCCCGTCTTTGGCGTACCACTCCAAGTCTTTTTGGCGCGCCAAAAACACCGCGCGTATCACCAAGCCGGACACCTGTGCGGTGTGTTGTTGGGCATACAGCAAGGCCAAAGCCCCTCCCCACGAGCCGCCAAAAACCAACCATTGCCCTATGCCCAAGTGTTGGCGGATGCTTTCCATGTCGACCAGTAAATTTTGCGTGGTGTTGCCGTCCAATTTGCCAAACGGTAAGGATTGACCGCAAGCACGCTGATCGAACAGGATAATATGGTAATGCGCCGGATTAAAAAACCGCCGGTGATCGGGTTTGCTGCCTGAACAAGGGCCGCCATGCAAAAAAATAACCGGAATACCTGCTGCATTGCCGCTTTGTTCAACGTAAACCCGATGTGGGCTGCCGGTTTCCAAAAAAAAGCTTTGGAACGGTTGAATTTCGGGGTAAAGCGTTTTCATAGTCAAAATCAATCCATTTTGTTGTGTAAGATTGCACGGGCGTTAATCAAAACTGCCCTGCCAACCAGTGTTTAAGACGCTCAGCAGCTTGCTTGGCAATAGCGGCAAAGGCATCCGCCGCTCCTGCCGCATCGGCTGTTTGACTGGTTTGTATCAGGTCAAATTCTCTGCTAACCGAAGCCTGACCCGCCATTTCGCCAGATTCAGCGACAAAACGCAGCACCACTTGGGCCTTGTTAGGGCTTAAGAATTGTTGTTCAAACGCCAAAAGCCTGATGGTTAGGGGCTGGGCTGGTTTAAGCCCAGCCGCCAATAAATAGTGTTGCAATAAATCAGCCGGTGGCGCTATCCATTGGTCTAGCTGATAGGCCCTGACGGTGGTTGGCGAGTGGTACAGCAACCGGTAACGTAGTGCGGTATCAAGATACCAAGGCGGGGCTTGCACATGAATCAGTGGCTTTGGCGAGGTGTTTGGATTGACCGCAAGGGCTGCCGGCACACCCAAATCGTGCAAGGCGGGCGGGCTACGTTCGATGGCACAAGCAGACAGCAGTGCAGCCAAGGCCAATAATAACATCGGAGTCCAGTTCATTTCGGCTCCCGATAACCAGGTTCGCCAGGACCGGGCAAGCTTGGCGGCGGGCCTAACAATAACGCTTGTGGATTGGCCTCCAATTGGGCGGCGGCTTTTTGGACTTGGCGGCTAGTTAATTCCAGTTCAGCCAGTAAGGCGTTAAGCTTGGGCAAGGTGGTTTGCACCACACTATCCCCTGCCATTTTACTGGTGTCAATTAATCCGGCTGTTTTATTGCCCAGCGTTTTCATCTGCCCACTTAAAGATTGCAGTTCCAATGTCAATTGGTTGATATGCTGTAAACTTTTTTGGGTGTTTTCAGTGAGTGCAGGAACACCGGCCAAAGCTTTGTCTACGGTGGCTTCCAAACGGCCCAGTTTACTGCTGAGATGCTGTAAATTAACTAATATATCGCCTACGTTTTTTTCGTTCTCAGCACTTAAAAAGCTTTCCGCCCGCTTCATTAAGTGATCAGCCTTATTCAGCAATGCTTCACTGGAATCCAGCAACCTATCGGTCAAAGACGGTTTTAGCGGAATCCGGTAAAATGGATCGTCACCCGGCGGCAACAGCGTTGGCAATAAGCCGTCATCTTGCAGTTGGATTTGCGTCAGCCCTGTCACACCTTTTAACTGTAAGATGGCGTACACCCCCTGGGACAAGGCAATGTGCTTGTCCACCTCGATAGCCACCAGGATAATGCCTGCATTATCAGGGTCAAATTGGATATTGACCACCTTGCCCACGGGAATGCCGCGAAAAAACACAGTGGATTCTGGATTCAGCCCGGACACTGAAGCCCGGGTCGATATGACATAGCGATTGCGTTGCTGGTTCAACGAACCCATCCAATAGACAATAGCCAAGGTCGCCGTCAACAGCACAACCAAAAACACGCCGGTCATCAATGCGTGATTATCTCTGCCCATAGCCTGCCCCTTAATTGCAAAACACCCGATTGGCTCGCCGGTTATGGAAAAATTGCCCGATAAATGGGTGCGGACAAGCCAACACTGTTGGCAATGCTGCCTTGACAATCAGCTGATGGTCGGCCAATACTGCCACCTCTGTACATAAGTCGCGCAAAATGTCCAAATCGTGGGTCACCATGACCACCGTAAAATTCAATTCCCCATACAACTCGGACAGCAAACTGACAAACGCCTCGCTGGCAATGGGATCAAGCCCGGAGGTGGGTTCATCCAGCAATAGCAGGCTCGGCTCCAGTATCAGTGCCCGCGCCAACGCTACCCGCTTGACCATGCCGCCCGACAAGGCGGCGGGCATTAACCCTGCATCACTGGTAGTCAGCCCCACCCGTTGCAACTTCATTATCACCAAGTGTTGGATAAAACCCTTGTCGGCAATGCCCAATTCGCGCAATGGGAAAGCGATATTTTCAAACACGTTCAAGGCACTGAACAATGCGCCTTTTTGAAATAACACGCCGCTGAGCCGTGATGTCTGTAGGTCAAGATGACCGGCCTGCTTAGGCAATGCTTTGCCCATAACAAAAATATTGCCTTGACTGGGTGTCTGAAGACCAATGATTTCACGCAGCAAGGTGGTTTTGCCGCAACCGGAAGCCCCCACCAATCCTAATATTTGCCCCTGTTGCAGGCAAAAGCTGATGTTTTGATGGATAAGCTTGTCGCCAAACCGTGTCCAGACCTGCTCAAAACGCACTGCATTAGGTAAAACTGGGGATGGCGAGGCGGTCACGGCACACCCACTTTCATCAGCAAAATGGCGAACACGGCATCAATCATAATCACGGCGGTGATTGATGCAACCACCGAGTTGGTTGTTTCTATGCCCAAACTTTCCGTATTGGGTTTGATACGGAAACCAAAGTGACAGGCCAGCAGGGCAATTGCCAAGCCAAACACAGCACTTTTACCCAAACCGATAAAAACATTGGCTAACGGCACCACTTCCGGCAATTTCATAACGAACTGCCCCATACTAATATCTAAAGTGACCAAAGCCGAAACCATGCCCCCCAGTAAAGCGGCAACATTTGTCCATTCACTGAGCAATGGCATGACCAGCGACAAAGCCGCTATTTTAGGCAGCACCAGGCGCATGGAATGGGCAATGCCCATAGCAGAAAGCGCGTCCAATTCTTCAGTGACGCGCATAATCCCGATTTGTGCCGTCATCGCCGAACCAGAACGCCCCGCCACCAGAATTGCCGCCAGCAACGGCCCCAATTCGCGGATGATGCTCATGCCCAAGATATTGATGATATAAATTTCCGCGCCAAACATCTTCAGTTGTAAGGCAGACAGATAGCTGAGCACGACACCGATCAGAAAACCGACCAAGGCAGTGATGCCCAGCGCACGGACTCCGGCATCGTAGATGATAATGGATATTTCGGCCCAAGGGATGGCTTTCGGGTGGGACAGCAAATAGGCCACATCTAACAGCAACTGCCCTTGCAATATCAACAGGCTGCGTAGATGACCGGCAACACTGCCGATGCTGTCCGCTATGCCCTGGCCTATCCACAGATTGCTTTTAGGAGGCGGGTTGGGCAATACTTGAGCCTGCCAGCGTTGCAACAACTGCCGATGCTCTGGCTTTATCTGCACATAAGCGGGCCATTGTCCGCCCCATGCCCGCCAGATAATCAGCGCGGCGGCACTGTCCAAAGCGGTGACCGACCGCAAATCCCAGTGTGTCACGGCATTTTCCGCACACTGTTGCAACAAGGCCCGAAGCTTGGGTGTTGCTACCACGGCACACAAATGCCAGCTACCTGACAGTACGGCACAAAATTGGCCATCCGCCTGTTGCACGGTTTCCAGTTGCGGTATGGCCTGAAAATCCGTTGCCTTATCGGTCATCTAAACGTCTGCCATTGGTGTTATCCTGCCGCCGCCCGCTGTTGTTTATCAGCTGATGTTACATTCGTTCCCTGAGCAAAGCCGAACTAGGGCTTGCCCTGCGCGAAGGCCGAAGGGAAGCGCGACCAAGCAACGATTAAGCAAACAACGAAAGAGGAAAAGGCCGTGCATGGCTTCGGCTTCGCTCAGCCAACGTGCTGCGCAACGTTAGCCCTCAGGTTTTACTGCCATTAAAAACATTAAAAAAAGGGGGGGCATCAAAGCCAGCCTGGCGTTTCAATCCCTAAAATTTTCATACTGCAAAGGTATTTCCAAACTTTCCGCCCTAAGCATTTTTATGGTTTCTTGCAAATCGTCGCGATTTTTGCCAGTCACCCGTATTTTGTCACCGTTGATCGCGGCTTGCACTTTAAGCTTTTTATCTTTTATCAATTTGACAATTTTTTTTGCCAAAACCGTGTCGATACCTTGCTTTAGGGTTATTTCTTGACGCATCAACTTGCCGCTGCCCTTGGCATCGCCCACTTCAAGGCAGCTGATGTCTATGCCGCGTCGGCTCAGCTTGGCGCAAACAATACTGAATATTTGCTGTAATTGAAAAACGGATTCGGACACCATCAGCAGTTTGTTGTCGGTCAACTCAATGCTTGATTCCGTGCCTTTAAAATCAAAACGGGTGGTGATTTCTTTATTGACTTGGTCAATGGCGTTATGCGCCTCGTGCATGTCAAATTCGGACACTATATCAAAAGAAGGCATGGTGATTATAAGGGTTAAAAATATAAATGGGCAGGCTTTGCTGGTGCGCCGTTGCCCAACCTAAAAGACAACAAAGGCATAATACAACACAACAAATGAAGCCATGCCAATAATTTTGGTTTTTTCAATGGCATTCAAATTTTGCCAATAAATGATCATGCGGATTTTGCGTCTTTCCAAACTCGCCAACAGCTTCGCCTTTAAACCCAGCAGCCATCGGGGGATGCGTTTCGCCAAGCGATATAACAGATACAAAATGGGTGAAATGATGATATAAAACACTATGATCTGGGTATTATGCACATCCGTTTCGAACATGCCTTCAACCACATGGTCAAGACTGGCTTCAACCCCCTCAAAAGCTATGTCAAGCCCCTCAAAAACCAGATGGGCAAACTCGGTCAATAACTCCCAAACCAGATGGGATATTTCAGCGAAAATCTCAATGACGACTTCAGGTAAAAAAACGACGATAAAGACAGTTATTGCCAGCAAACCTTTAGTTATTTTTGGGTAATATTCAGAAATCATGAGGGTTCCAAGAAGTTTTGATGCCGTTGGTTTTGATCTACGCTATAACGCCTTTTAATAATAAGCAAGCGGGCTTAACGGGCTGCTAACCCACCCAGACCCTAGCATTTCTGAATATCCGCATCCACGCGCCATAGTCTTGCCACTCTTCGGGATGCCAAGAATTTTGCACGGCCCTAAAGCAACGCTCGGGGTGCGGCATCATGATGGTAAAGCGCCCGTCCACCGTGGTCAATCCGGTGATGCCCGCTGGCGAACCGTTGGGGTTGGCCGGAAAATCACTGGTGATGCGCCCATAATTGTCCACGTAACAAAGCGCGACACTATGGTTGGCAAACGCCCAAGCAGGATAATCAGCAAACTCTGCGCGGCCTTCACCGTGGGCAATGGCAACCGGCATTCTGGAGCCGGTCATACCGGTGAAAAACAAGGACGGTGACGCTTGCACTTCCACCATCGCCACCCGCGCTTCAAACTGTTCTGACTTATTGCGCATAAAACGGGGCCAATGCCCGCTGCCCGGAATCAGCTCTTTCAGGCCGGACAACATCTGGCAACCATTGCACACACCTAAACCGAAAGTGTCAGGGCGTTGGAAAAATGCGGCAAACTCATCACGGGCACGGGCATTGAACAAAATGGATTTTGCCCAGCCGCCACCGGCGCCCAACACATCACCATAAGAAAAGCCACCACAGGCAGCCAAGCCGATAAAATTTTGCAGGCTTACGCGACCATGAATAATGTCACTGATATGCACATCGACACTGGTAAAACCGGCCCGGTCAAAAGCGGCGGCCATCTCCACATGACCATTAATGCCTTGCTCGCGCAGAATCGCCACCCTAGGGCGGTTACTGGCAATAAACGGCGCGGTGATGTCTTCGTTGACATCAAAAGTCAGTACCGTGTGCAAACCTGGGTCGGTGTCATCGGCAATACGCTCGTATTGCTCCAATGCACATTCGGGGTTGTCACGCAACGCTTGCATCCGGTAACTGACGGCTGACCAGTGGCTTTGCAAATCGCGGCGGCTTGCCGTGTAAATAGTTTCGCCATTGTGCAGCACGGTCAACTGCTTGGAGCGGTTGACATGGCCTATTTTATAAAGGCAATCAACCAAGCCTGCCTGTTTGAAATGATTAATGACCGCTTCACTGTCACTGGCCCGGACTTGCAACACGGCCCCTAATTCTTCGGCAAACAGGGCTGGCAAACAATCGTCACCCAACGCATTGATATTGATGGTAATGCCTAGACGACCCGCAAACAGCATTTCGGCAACAGTTGCCAACAAACCGCCATCGGAGCGATCGTGGTAGGCCAAAATTTTGCCTTGGCTATTAAGCAATTGCACAACATCAAAAAAACCACTAAGCCATTTGGGAGAGTCCACATCAGGGCAGTCATTGCCCAATTGGTTATAAACCTGAGCCAACACCGAACCACCCAAACGATTTTTGCCTGCCCCCAAATCGACCAAGATCAGTTCACTGCCGTCAATATCACGCAATTGTGGGGTCAGTGTTTTAGCAACATCCAGCACGGGGGCAAAAGCGGTCACAATCAGCGACATGGGCGAAGTCATGGTTTTTTCGCCGTGCGCATCAGTCCAGACGGTTTTCATCGACAACGAATCCTTACCGACCGGTATGGCAATGCCCAACGCGGGGCACAGCTCCAACCCCACCGCTTTAACGGCATCATACAAAGCGGCATCTTCACCGCTGTTGCCCGCCGCCGCCATCCAGTTGGCCGACAATTTGATGTGTGGCAAGGCATCAATACGGGCTGCAGCGATATTGGTGATGGCCTCACCTATCGCCAAGCGGGCCGAAGCGGCGGCGTTGATCACCGCCACTGGAGCGCGCTCGCCCATTGCCATAGCTTCGCCGGTCTGTGCATAAAAACCCGCTGCAGTGACCGCCACATCAGCAACCGGAATTTGCCAAGGGCCGACCATTTGATCGCGTGCCACCAGGCCGGTGACGGAACGGTCGCCGATATGGATCAAAAAGCTTTTGTCGGCCACTGCCGGAAAAGACAACACACGCCGCACCGCTTCGTCAAGTTCAATAGCGGACAAGTCCAAAGCATTCAGTAACGGTCGGACATGCTCCGCTTGGCGGTGCATTTTGGGTGGCTTACCAAACAACACCGACATGGGCAAATTAACGGGCATATCACCTAACAAGCTGTCTTCCAGAAGCAACTGCTCTGTTTCGGTGACTTCGCCAATGACCGAATAGAGACAATGCTCACGTTCGCAAAACGCCGTAAACAGCGGCAAAGATTCCGGTTTAATGGCAATGACATAACGCTCTTGTGCCTCATTGCACCAAATTTGCATGGGCGACATGCCCAAATCGGCGTTTTGCACTTGGCGCAATTGGAAGTGTCCGCCCCGTCCACAATCATGGATGATTTCCGGCACGGCATTCGACAAACCACCAGCCCCAATGTCATGGATGGAAATGATCGGGCTATCCTCAGCCAAGGCATTGCAGTGGTTGATGACTTCTTGGCAGCGGCGTTGCATTTCTGGATTTTCGCGCTGCACGGAGGCAAAATCAAGCGCTTCGCTGCCTGCACCAGACGCTTGAGATGATGCCGCACCACCGCCCAAACCGATCAACATGGCGGGGCCGCCTAAAATGATAATCAAGGCACCTGGCGGAATCGGCTGCTTATTGACCAACATGGGGCGGATATTGCCCATGCCGCCAGCAATCATGATAGGTTTATGGTAGCCCTTAAAGGCACTGCCCGAACCGGCAACGGGCTGTTCAAAGCTACGGAAATAACCGGCCAGATTGGGTCGCCCGAATTCGTTATTGAACGCCGCCCCGCCCAACGGGCCTTCCAACATAATGTCCAAGGCACTGGCGATACGTTCAGGCTTGCCATTATCCTGCTCCCATGCTTGCGGGTAGCCGGGTATTTTTAAATGCGACACAGAAAAACCAGTCAGCCCCGCTTTGGTCATGGAACCCCGACCGGTGGCCCCCTCATCACGGATTTCTCCCCCTGAGCCGGTCGCTGCACCGGCATGAGGGGAAATGGCGGTAGGATGGTTATGGGTTTCCACCTTCATCAAAATATGCGCGGCTTCTCTGCGGTAGGCATATTCGCCATTATGCGGATTGCGCACCAGCACTTCTGTCTGCGAACCGCTGATCACCGACGCGTTATCATGATAGGCCGAAAGGATGCCATCAGGACTCTGTGCGGTGCTGTTGCGGATCATAGCGAATAAGGATTGGCCTTGCGGGATGCCATCAATTGTCCAATCGGCATTGAAAATTTTATGGCGGCAATGCTCGGAATTGGCCTGTGCGAACATCATTAACTCAACATCGGTCGGGTCCCTGCCCAATGCCTGGAAACTGTCGGACAGGTAATCTATTTCATCAGCCGATAAGGCCATGCCGAAGTCGCTGTTGGCATTCACCAAAGCGTCACGGCCCTGCTCGATAAGGGGGATGGTGTGCAGGCGTTTAGGCAGGTGGGCGGCAAACAAATCAGGGGGCTGATCGCTCGGCAACAGCGTTTGCGTCATGCGGTCATACAGCAAGGCGAGCGCCGCTGCGGGCAGTTCATGGTCGGCAACAACGCTATAGCGGATACCACGCTCGATACGCCTGACCGAAGCCAAGCCGCAGCGTTGGGCAATATCGGTGGCCTTGCTTGACCAAGGCGAAATCGTGCCGGGGCGAGGCACCACCAATAACGATTGCCCGCCCAATAACACCGTATTATGTGCCGCACCATAGGCCAATAAACTTTCTAAAATGACTTGTTGGTCATCCGTCAAAGCACTTTCGACATCGACAAAATGTTCAAATTGCCCGGCAATAGCCTGGATACCAGGGGCAATGGCTTGTAGCCGTAACAATAGGTTATTGATGCGGAAATCGGAAAGGGCGGGACAGCCTGGAATTGTCAACATGTAGGTTTTGCGTCAATTAATTGCGGAATGGGCTTCCCTCTGTCGGGGAATGTTATTTTTAGGCTTAAGGCCGTATCCGGCAACAGGGCTTGCATTTGACAAAAGCCGTTTAAATGGCATTCTGTAGTAGCTTTAATAAACTTAAGCTGCTGTCATCGGCAACCGGCTGTTGTTGTTCATTGTAAACCGCCACATCCGTTTGTTGTGATCCGTGGGCGCTAAATTTAAGCGCGTACTGCTTGTCGGTGCTGGGCATACCACTCAGGATATACAGGGTTTCATCCCATAAATTGCGGTTTGCGGCACTTTGGGCAGGGTCTTCATAGCGTAGCGACACCATTTGCGCCGCACTATTACGGTCAGTCACTTCAACCGATTTTCGGCTGAGCGCCTTATTGACCGCTAGCCATACCGTGTCAAAATCGCCTTCAACGCGCAACAGCTGTACCCCACCGTCTTTAAGCACAGTGGAAACCAAAGGGACATGTTTGGGGGCGGCGTTTTTTTCCGGCCCGTTATCGGCTGTTGCTTTGCTGGCAGCGGTACTGGCTTTTGCTGCCTCAGCACTTGGGATATGCTCCGGAGCCACTGGCTGGGGGCTAACTTCCGGCACAGTTTTTTCTGGCAATACAGCAGATTCGGGGGCTGTAATGGGGGCAAGCGGCGGCGCAGGCGGTTGCTCCGGGGTGTTATCCGCCAAGTCGGTTGGCGTAAAACTAGGATGACCGGATTTTGCCAAATCCTTGGGATACAGCAAAGGCGCAATTTCGGAAGTGTATTGGTAGTCTTTCCCTTTATCGGGAAAAAGGCTTTTTATAAAACCACAGCCAGAAAGGCCAATGGACAGCCCAGCGGCAACCAGTGCTATTAATACTTTAGTTTCCATGTCGGTTAACTGAGTCGGGTCAACTGATACCCGCCTGGTGCATGGCGGCACGCACCACCGGTTCGCAGGCTTGGCTCAACCAAGTCAATGGCAAACGGATGCCTTTGCCCATCAGGGACATTTCCGCCACGGCCCATTTGACCGGGATAGGGTTTGATTGCACGAACAACGCCTTATGCAAGCCAGCCAAACGCCCATCTATAGCCAAAGCGGTATCGGTATCACCCTGTATGGCGGCGATAATCATGTCATGGACTTGCTTAGGTGCGACGTTGCCGGTCACTGTTATGCTGCCATTACCGCCCAACAAGCAAAATTCCCTACTGCTGGCATCATCACCGGAATAAATGGCAAAGCCTGCACCGGTCAAATCGCGGATGGCCTGATAGCGGGACAAATCCCCGGTGGCTTCTTTGACCCCTACAATATTGCCAATTTGGGCTAGCCGACCGATAGTTTCGGGCAACATATCACACGCGGTACGCCCCGGCACGTTGTATAAAATCTGCGGTATATCAACCGCTTCGGCAATCGCCTTATAATGCAGGTACAAACCCTCCTGGGTGGGCTTATTGTAATAAGGGGTGACAATCAGGCAAGCATCCGCGTTGGCCTCGCGGGCACGACTGGTCAGGTTGATGGCTTCGGCAGTTGAATTGGCGCCAGTACCGGCAATCACCGGAATGCGCCCAGCGGCATATTCAACAACCCATTGGATAACTTGACAATGCTCACGTTCATCGAGCGTTGCCGATTCGCCCGTAGTGCCCACAGCAACCAAGGCGTCGGTGCCTTCGGCAATATGAAATTCAACCAACTTGTGCAGGCTTTCCCTATCCACTGCACCGCTGGCATCCATCGGTGTCACTAACGCTACGATACTACCTTGAATCATGAAATCTCTCGAACGGCCCATTACAGTTACAATCGCTTTATTATAACAAGCAAACCCTAAAACCCAGCTACACAAGCTACTATATTACCGCAAAGCTCAGCTATTCAGGGCAACCCCCCTAACATGGCAGGGAAAAATAGCCACAACACCCTGCCCCCTATCCAGCCAATGAAACCAACCAGTCCTGATTAAAGCTGGCCTGTTCAATGGCATCATGCTCTTTTTGAACGCCGACACAAGCCACTGCCCTGCCCTAGTAGCCAATTTTGCCCGCGTGGCTGTTGCCAGCAACCCTTGCTTATAACCTGAATCCGTGACTCATGTTTTGAGCGCATTGATGGCGAACTTAAGTTAAACCGTTGGGTGCTGGGTTTTGATCGCCGGTGCTATATTACTGGTGATTAAGACGTTTTTTAGCAAGTGGGGTGGTTTCGCACCAGCAAACCTCATTTTGCCGTTGCTTCGCATAACAACCGCAATCACCTACACAACCTTGCCTAGCGGCAGATATGCCTTACCGCTTGCCGGAAATTTTACAATTTCAATCCCGCGCTTTGTAGCACTGTTACCCCTTAATCACGCTACTCCCAGGCCTTCCGCCGACCTTAATTTACACGCAACAAGCTATAGACAGCTTGTTTCCTAATAACAAATAAATAAAACCCCAAATATCCGCCAGTATTAGGCAGAATTAGTTTAGACTTATCAAACGCTAAAGTTTACTGGTAGAAAACCGTGCAAACTACGAAAAACACCCCGACGGGCATCCATCCGGTGCAAACACCGCCCCAAACCAACACAGCCCCACTGCCCTCAGATATAGTGGCCTCCGATATAGCGGAAGTAGGCGGCTTTAACGGCCCAGAACCCACCCGTTATGGCGATTGGGAAAAGAATGGCCGTTGTGTGGATTTTTGATTAATGGACAATAGGATACGATAATGGCGAGCCACTCTAATAGACCCACTTCCCCACATTTACAGGTGTATAAGCTACCCCTCACCGGGCTGGTTTCCATCAGCCACCGCATGACCGGTGTGCTGTTGTCATTGGGGTTGTTGCTTTTTGTCATGATGTTATCGGCGCTTGCCAGCGGCAATAACGATTACCAAGCCATGCAAGCTTTATGGGGCAACTGGCTGCTGCGTTTGGTTTATTATGGTTTTGTCTACGCGCTGTTTTTCCATTTGTGCCACGGGGTGCGCCATTTGCTCTGGGATGCGGGCAAAACCTTCGCGTCGGAGACCCTGGACCATTATGCAAAATTGGAATTGGTCGCTTCTTTGCTACTGACGCTACTCACCTTAATTTTTATCTGAACCGAGGATATCATGGCTTATCAATCACCGCCCGCCACTGCCAAGGAAGCCCATGCCAGCCACCCCGGCACCCGCCATTGGTGGCTGCAACGGGTCACCGCCGTGGCTTTGCTACCGTTATCTTTCTGGGCCATCATGCTGCTGGACTTATGCCTGAACGCACCTTACGCGGAAACCTTGGGCTGGTTGCAGCAACCTTTTAACAGTGCATGTATTGTGGCCTGGACAGTGGCGGTGTTTTACCACGCTGCCTTGGGGCTGCAAGTGGTGATTGAAGACTATATTGCTGCACCAGGGCAAAAAATTATCGCCTTATGGGCGGTCAATTTGGCCTTCCTGTTTCTGGCTCTGGCAGCGCTGCTGGCAGTGTTCCGCATCATTTCTAAAGGATAAGGCATGACCACAGGATACGAGATTATTGAACATACTTATGATGTGGTGGTGGTCGGCGCAGGCGGCGCTGGACTTAGGGCAACTTTCGGCATGGCGGAAAAGGGCTTGAAAACCGCCTGCCTGACCAAAGTGTTCCCCACCCGTAGCCACACTGTCGCCGCACAAGGTGGCATTAGTGCGGCATTGGGCAATATGGGCGAGGATGACTGGCGCTTCCATATGTATGACACGGTGAAAGGCTCGGACTGGCTGGGTGATCAGGATGCCATTGAATACATGTGCCGCGAGGCAATCCCCGCCGTGCTGGAGCTGGAGCATTATGGCGTGCCGTTCTCAAGGACACCGGACGGCAAAATTTACCAACGCGCTTTTGGCGGCATGTCCACCCATTACGGCAAAGCCCAGGCACAACGCACCTGTGCCGCCGCCGATAAAACCGGTCACGCCATTTTACATACCTTGTACCAACAAGCGCTCAAGCACCATGCCGAATTTTTTATTGAGTACATTGCGCTGGATTTGATCATGCAAGACGGCGAGTGCCGTGGCGTGTTGGCTTGGCGGCTCGATGACGGCACTTTGCATTTGTTCAAGGCGCAACAAACCGTACTGGCTACTGGCGGTTATGGGCGCAGTTACTTTTCTTGCACCTCTGCCCATACCGTCACCGGTGATGGCAACGCTATGGTGTTGCGTGCGGGGCTACCCTTACAGGATATGGAGTTTGTCCAGTTCCACCCCACCGGCATTTATGGTTCTGGCTGTTTGATTACTGAAGGTGTGCGCGGGGAAGGCGGCTATTTGACCAATTCCGAAGGCGAGCGCTTTATGGAACGCTATGCTCCCTCGGCAAAAGACTTGGCTTCCCGCGATGTGGTCAGCCGCGCCATGACCATTGAAATTAACGAAGGCCGTGGCGTAGGTAAGCTGAAAGACCATATTTATCTGCATATTGAACACCTTGACCCGGCGATTATTCATGAGCGTTTGCCGGGCATTGCCGAAACATCGCGTATTTTTGCTGGGGTTGATGTCACCAAAGCCCCCATTCCGGTGCTGCCAACGGTACATTACAACATGGGTGGTATCCCCACCAATTACAAAGCCGAAGTAGTGACGTTGGAAGGCGACAACCCAGATAAGGTGATCCCCGGCTTAATGGCTATTGGCGAGGCGGCGTGTGTGTCGGTGCATGGTGCTAACCGGCTGGGTTCCAATTCGTTGCTGGATTTGGTGGTTTTTGGCCGCTCCGCCGCTATCCGCTGTGCTGAGCTGGTGCAACCCGGCAGCCCGCATAAACCGCTTAATAAAGATGCTTGCGATAAGGCACTGGCACGCTTTGACCGTATCCGCCACGCCCGTGGCAGCCGCAGTTGTGCCGACATCCGTTTGGCTATGCAGCGGGTCATGCAAGCGCAAGCGGCAGTGTTCCGCACCGCCGGCACTTTGCAGGAAGGCATCCAATCCATGGCAGAAATCAGCCAATCGTTTGCTGATGTGGGTGTTAAAGACAAGTCTTTGGTTTGGAACACCGATCTGGTGGAAACCTTGGAATTGGAAAACCTGTTGGCGCAAGCTCAAGTCACCATCAATGCGGCGGGCAACCGCACCGAAAGCCGTGGCGGTCATGCCCGCGAGGATTTTCCACAACGTGATGATGTCAACTGGATGAAACATACCCTCACTTGGTTGGATAACGGCAACGTCAATATCGCTTACCGGCCGGTGCACATGTACACGTTGACCGATGATGTGGCAGTTATTCCGCCTAAAGAGCGGGTCTATTAGTCCGGCCCGCCACGCTGACGCAAAATTACACCGACGCAAGGACAGCGGCGGTGTCCAACCCTATCAACCCGAGATTTTCTCCATGGCTGAATTTACCCTACCTAAAAATTCTGTACCCACCGAGGGCAAAACTTTCCAAGCCCCGATACACGCGCAAAATATCCGCCGTTTTGAAATTTACCGCTGGGATCCTGACACTGGCGAAAATCCTCGTATCGATGTCTTTGAACTGGATATTGACGACTGCGGGCCGATGATCCTGGATGCCATCCTTAAAATTAAAAATGACATCGACAGTTCCCTGACCTTCCGCCGTTCTTGCCGCGAAGGCGTATGTGGCTCTTGTGCCATGAATATCAACGGCAAAAACACCCTGGCTTGCACTAAGGCGATAGATGCCTATCCCGATACCATCAAGATTTACCCGCTGCCGCACATGCAGGTCGTGAAAGATTTGGTGCCGGATATGACGCATTTTTATGAGCAATACACCTCCATCAAACCGTGGCTGGAAACATCAACACCCGCCCCCGCCGGTTCTGAACGTCTGCAAAGCAAAGAAGACCGCGCCAAATTGGATGGTTTGTACGAATGCGTATTGTGCGCTTGCTGCTCGACCAGTTGCCCCAGCTATTGGTGGAACAGTGACCGTTATTTAGGGCCGGCAGTACTGTTGCAAGCCTACCGCTGGCTGGTGGACAGCCGCGATGAAAACACGGCGGCCCGACTGGACGCGCTGGATGATTCATTTAAGCTGTACCGTTGCCACACTATTATGAATTGCACCGACACCTGCCCAAAAGGCTTGAACCCCGCCCAAGCGATAGCCGAAACCAAAAAATTATTGGTGCAAAGAAAACTCGGCTAATGATGCCTACAGGCCGCTTGAAATGGCAATGCCGACGCGGTTGCCGTGAACTGGACAGGCTGCTGGAAAGCTATCTGGAAAATAGTTATGCCGCTTCAGAGCGGCAAGAACAACGCCTGTTTGCGGCATTGTTGGAACGGGAAGATGACTTTTTGCTGGCTTTGTTGATGGGTGACAGGGCGGCAGAATCGGAGCCTATGGCTAGACTGGTGCGGAAAATAAAGCACACTGACAACGGTCAAAGTCCGCACTGGGCTATCTGAAACTTTTTTAAACAATCCCCTAGCCCGACCACGCCTATACTTATGCCTGTTTTATTAAAAGCCATCAAGCCCATGCTTGAGAAGTTTGCACCCGATGTAACCACTGCTAACCGGTTATTGACCGGTATTATTCTGCTCAGCCTTTTGGTTAAATTGTTCCTGATTTTGCATGGCGGCGACCCACAGCTAAGCATTTTGCAAATGGAATATGGTTTTGGCCCTGTCATCACCAGTCTGTATGAACACCACTCATTGGATGCCTGCGGCGTTGCCTTGGGGCTTGATATGTGCGGCGTTGCCACGCGTATGCCGTTGCTGCCCGCCTTATATGTGGCGTTTGCGGATGTAGTGGGATTACAACAAAGCCATGTGGCTATCGCCAAAACCGTATTATGCTCGGCTTTGCTGTGGTTTGCAGTGGTGTATTTTTGCCGTGTGCTGACCCGTTACCCGCTGCACCGGTTGGGTTTGGTTGCGCTGTCGGCACTGCTGTTCTTGGGCCCGCAATACCTGAAACACGCCATCAGCATCCAATACGAAGAAAGCCTGCTGATTGATTGGCTACCGGCGTACTTTTTGCTGTTGGGCGCGTTGCTGGTCAGGCAATCGTCGGCACAACCCCTTGCCAAAACCGAGTACGCTATTTTGGCTTTTTTAGTGTTATTGGGTTGCTCGCTGTACTTTCTTAAGTCCTCGATGCTGGCCTTTGGCTTAACGCTCATTGCGGCGCCACTGGTGCTGGTTAAAGTGCCAACCTGGTTCAGGGCAGTTGCTTTTTTGCCTTTTCTGGTCGGTTTGATTTGGTGGGGCAGCGTTAACTACCACTATCACGGCGAGGTGCGGCTGGGTTCTTCCTATAACGGTGAAAATTTATACCGTGGACAAAACGCTTATAGTTATCAAGTTTATCCTGAGCTTAACCTTGACCGATTGATTGATTCCAGCGAGATGATCCTCAATAGCGGGGAACATGTACCCTTACCGAATTGGTCCAGACATTACCCCGCGTTCAAGGGCGAATGGCAATGGCATGACTATTTTAAGGAACTGAGCGGGCAATGGGTTAAAGAACATCCGGCGGATGCAATGGCTTTCACGCTACGAAAAATCTATGTGTTTTTTGTGGAACCCCGAAAAGTCCCTTTCCGGCAAACCACCCATCCTGAAACAGAGCCGCATGACTATAGCCCAGCCTCGTTGGTTGCGGGCATAGTTTGGATTGTGCTGTTGCGGGTGGTGTTTTTCATCAGTGTGGCACTGGCTATCAGGGCTTTGTGGCGGCATCGGTCACTGGGCAATTTTGCCCTGTGGCAGCTACTGTTTATCGGCAGCTATTCCGCCCCGTATCTTGTCGGCTTTAGCTATCAGCGCCATATCACCCCGATGCTGGTTTTTTCTGCCATACTACTGCTGGTGTTGACTTTGCCTTGTTGCCAACGCGGGCAACAAGGCTTGAAGCCTACCGATTAAAGTGCTTGAGGCATACACACAAGCCCTGCCATCTTACCGATAACCTATTGAACCTATTGGTTTAATATGTGTTATTTTTCGAATAGGTTTTTCGAGGTTATCCGGCGCATCCATCCAAAGCCAACAGTTGCCGTGCCATTGCAATAACCGACGCTGCCGGAATTTCCTGTATGGAAAAATCCTGTTTGTTGAGCCGGTAAGGGTTAACAACAGAAGACGATTTGATCACCCAGTTAATGTCCGTTTGGTAAACCCGGCTGACCGGTGTCGGGCCAAATAAGGTGATTGATGGCTTGTTTAATGCCCATGCAAAATGGGTCGGGCCGGTGTCGTTACCAATCAGCAAGTCGGCATGGGCTATTAGGGCTTTCAGACCATTTAAATCCAGTTGCGGCAGCGCTTTTATATACGGCGATTGCAGTGCCATCCACTCGGCAATTTGTTGCTCTTTGGCGTTGCCCCACACCACCAGACAATTTTCTGCCAAGGCGTTTGCTATATCGACATAATGTTGTGCGGGATAGTTGCGGCTTGGCCATGTGGAACCCACCACCAACACAATATTCTTTTGCTTTTTAGATAGGTGATGATAAAGGGCGGGGTCTACAGGGCCGAAAAACAAAAAGGCTTGTTTGTTGACAATTTGTTCCGGGCTAATGGCAAACCGCAAAGGGGCTGACAATACTTTGGCGTTACGGTCGATGGTGTTGGCATCGTAAGGGCAAGCGATTTTATATTGGTACAACCAAGCAGCTGTTTTTTCACGAATGGACTGGCTATCAAAGCCAGCAACACGCCGCCCGATGAGCCGGGCGGTAATGGCTGATTTAAGCAAGCCTTGTGCATCAATAACCCAATCATACTGTGCAGCGGCATAATGCCTTATTTGGGCCATTTCCCTAAAAATGCCCAAGCGGTTTTTTTTTAGTGCTTTTAGGTTAACGGTCAGGATATTGTCAATATGCGGGTTATGTCTTAATACGTCCGCAAAGCTTTGCTCCACCACCCAATCAAGTTGGCAATCAGGGTGCTGTGCCTTGATGAATTGCAAGGCAACCATAGCATGGACAATATCACCCAACGCGGACAGCTTGACGATAGCAATTTTCATGATTAGTTCATGTGGGTTGGCTACGGATGGTGATAAGCCCGACAACCTGTTCGGGCAATATGGCGGTCAGGCAACGGGTGTGGCCCAGCGGGCAAGTACGCATAAAACAAGGCGAACAATCCAGATGCAGTGACAGCACTTGGCTTTGCGCGTTGAGCGGCGGGGTAAAGCCGGTATCGGATGAACCAAACAAGGCGATCAGTTTTTTGTCAAGCGCCGCCGCCACATGCATCAGTCCGGAATCATTGCTGACCACCGTATGCACCAGGGACAACAAGTCCACCGCTTCGCCCAAGCTAGTCCGTCCAGTAAAATCTTGGCACAATCCCGAACATTCCTGATTGATTTGTGCGGCAATAGTCCGGTCTTTTTCCGAACCGAACAACCACACTTGCCAACCTTGCTCCAATTTATGGCGGGCAAGCTCGGCAAAATGCCCCGCAGGCCAGCGCTTGGCAGGGCCATATTCAGCACCCGGACACAAAGCAAGGATTTTGGGGCTACCGATGTCCAAAGCAAATTTTTCAATCACCGCCTGTTGCTGTGCCGTTGTGACCGATAATACTGGCAAGGGATAATCGGGCGGCATGGGCATAGTGGCTGGTAGCCCTAAGGCAACAAACCGCTGCACCGTCATCGGTAGGGCTTTTTTGTCCAATGTCCGCGCATCATTCAGCAAACCCCAGCGCATCTCACCTAAATAACCCGTACGCAAAGGTATGTTGGCAAACAACGGCACTAACGCGGATTTCCACGAATTGGGCAGTACAATCGCCTGATCGTAACCGGCGGTGCGTAATTGCATGCCTAGGCTAATGCGCCGACCCAGCCCAAACTGCCCATGCGTCAACGGCATGGCTATGGCGTTGCGCACTTGCGGCATCCGCTGCAACAGAGCCAGCGACCAATCAGGTGCCAGCACATCAATATGGCAATCGGGCTGCTGTTGTTTTAGGGTCAGGAACAGGCTTTGCGCCATCACCATGTCACCCACCCATGATGGGCCGACAATTAAAATTTTTGTCCGCATAAAGCTCTTGGTGATACCTGTATATTTCTAAATTAACAAAGACTTGGCATATATTTAACAGAGATGCCGAAGTCAATTAAAAGTACGCATTGCAGACTTTTGTGTCCACTTTTTAAGCGCAAAGTGACGCAATAGAGCAGATCGCCAATGCTAAATAATATTGAAGAAAAATACCAGACATTTTTGACACTAACTTTGCCGATCAATTCACACTGTTCATGTTGGTTATATTACCCCATGACAGTATTGCCATAAAATCTGAAACTGACGGCACAAAAATATTGACATTTTCACTATTATGCATTCTTATAGCAATGAAAATTAATATTTTATAATATCCGCTAAAATTATTTTAACAACAGCTTCTTTAAACGCTAATAGGAATTATTTATGCAATGCCGTCAATGTGCTGCCCATATTCAGGATGATGCTAATTATTGTGTTGGTTGTGGGGCGCAAATTACTACAGAAACAGTACGTTATGAAATGAATTTTGTAACTTCACTGATGACGTGCTTCAAAAAATATTTTATTGTTGTTGGTCGGGCACCATTGTCAGAATTCTGGTGGTTTGTCACTTTTTATATGACAATGCATTTTACTGTTTATCACCTTGACAAATATATCAATAAAGAACTATCAGGCTTGTCTGGCTTGGTTTTATTAGTTTTATCCGTTCCTTTTTTTACTGTTACAATCAGAAGATTACATGATATTAACCGGAGCGGCAAGTGGTGCTTTATTGCTTTTACTGGTATAGGATTAATTGTATTGTTTTTATGGTTAATAAAGCAAGGTGATGCCGGAAAAAATAACTATGTTAATGAAAAATATCTAATGAGTTTTAGTGAGTCGGTAGCAACTTGCTTTAGAAAGTATTTTAATTTTTATGGCAGGGCATCGCGGTCAGAATACTGGTGGTTTATCTTGTTTCAATCCATACTGCTCCCAATCGGCAGTGTATTTGATTATTTTATTGATAAAGAACTGATGATAATTACGGCCATAATAAATATTATTACATTTTTCCCTAATTTTTCGGTCTACGTTAGAAGATTACACGATACTAACCATAGTGGCTGGTGGGGGTTTTTGGGGTTTACTATTATAGGGATAATTCCATTGTTTATATGGACAATAACAAAAGGCAGTGCTATCGAAAACAAATATGGTGAACCAAGCCAAACGCAGTAAACTATTTTAAAAGATATCTATATGGATAATTTTTATGTATTGTCAGCAATGTGGTAAAAACAATAAAAATGAATTTCAATATTGTTTCAGTTGTGGTGTGTTGCTTGACAAAAATATAAATAAAGATAACGTATTTTTTGTTGATACGGTTTTAGAGAATTCACACTGTAATAAAAAAAACGTAATAAATTTTGACAAGCCAAAAAACTTTATCACCAAACATTGGTATGGCGGTTATTCGCTTGGGTTTTCATTTTGGGTTATTGGGATTTTTCTGACTGCTTTTATCTCAATGGCATTTACTATAGTTTCCAAATTAGAGTTGATCAATTCCACGCCAAGGACTGTCATCGCCACAAGCATGATTGGTTTAGCTTTGCATGGGATACTACCTTGGCAACTCGTCGGTATCTGGAGATCCGCTGACAACCATATACAAAAAAACAGAAAAAATTACTGGGCAGCTTTGGCAAAAATAGCAGTCGCTTTTAAAGCACTTGCTTTGGTGGCAATTTTTGAACTGTACCCGAGGATTTCAATGTATATACCCAATTACCAAGTCCACTTAATTAATACAGAGGAAATGGAATTGTCGGGTGGCATTACGTTTGGAACAACCGATGCAGTCAGGTCTGTCCTTAATAAGAATCAATCTATTAATGTTATCCATTTGAATAGCCTTGGTGGAATCGTCGATGAATCATTTAAGCTTTACGATTTAATTAAAGAAAAAAAGCTTATCACTTACACATCGAAAGATTGTGTTAGTGCGTGTTCCTTGGCTTTTCTTGCGGGCAGGGAAAGATATTTGGGCAGTCACGGGCGTTTAGGGTTTCATAGCGAATCTATTGCGGGGCTAAGTGGTGATAAATTTCCAATAATCAACGCAAAGTTTCGTGAAAAATTCCAGCAATATGGCTTACCTGACAGTTTTATTGAAAAAGCCTTGTCCACACCGTCCAGTCATGTATGGTATCCCAACAAAAAAGAACTTATTGATGCAAAAGTGATTGATGAGGTGGTAGATAGTTCAGATTTTCCTGGCCTTTCCATGGATAAATGGGGGGAAGCTCTGGAGGCTCAGTTATCTGTCCTGTCGGATCCTGTGTTTTATGCCGTTTTCAGATACGACCCGATAAATTATACAAAAATAAGGGATGCGTTCATTAATGCAATTAAAAACAGGCTGCCACCCGACAGCATCAAAAATGAAGTGCGTACCGTTTTTATCAAGCAAATTATGCCGCAATATCTAAAAACCGCCCCAAACACCGCACTCATTCCCTACATGGAAACGCAAGTTGAAGAAATGATGTATCTGGAAAAATTGAACCCTAAAAAGTGTGCTGATTTTATTTACCCACAATTCTCACAAGGCAGAATAGGCTTACCCGCCACATTGCCGGAAAACATGCTGATTAAAAACACCAGCGCACTGGTATATTTAATTGAAAATACAGCAAAAAATCCACAAAACAGTACTCTGGACGCCACCGTCAAAACTGACTTGCTTATGATAATATCAAATATTTCAAAAACATTCCCAGCTTTTATAAAAGTTATTGGAAAACCGGACAACTACAAGGATGCACCGCTATTGCTTTGCCAGGCATCCTTAGCGTTATATACACAGGTATTGGCACTGCCTAGAGACCGTACAGGGGCTTTGCTGCGATATTTAAACCATTGAGTGTGGCATCCGCCCAGTAAAAATCCATACCACAAGCCAAGTGATGGGCAGCTTGTGGTTGATTTTGCAATATTTCTGTTAATTGCTGTTACAAAATATGCACCGCCGTGTTACCAATGCCCAACAAATGCAATTGGCTTTCGCTGTCGTTACTGAAAAACAATTGGTGTAGAGTGGCGCCGTTGGCGCTGGAAACAATATCAACTTCTGTTCCAGTGGTGTTATAGACCTTCTCATTAATGGCATCACCGGTCAGCTTAATCATTGACAAGTTCAGGTCGGTCACATGGCTGGTTTCGTTCAGGGTGGTTGCCAACGACGTAGGCATGATTTCAATCAGGCTGCTATGCACGGCACTTAAAGCCAAGTTGTTGATATTTGCCACAGTGTCTTTCACTGACAACAAATAAGGCGATTGGATGGCGTTCAACACGCCCAAATTAGTGTTGGTCTGGGCGGCGCCCAACGACAATGTGGCTGTTGATGCATCGGTTAAGGCAATGCCGGAAAGCTTGCTCACATTGCTATGCAATGCAGCAAGGCTGATGTTCACATTAGCCAAGCTATCAACCACGCCAATGGCCGTAACATGGCTGTTTTTGGCATCGGCAGCGACATGTGCGGCGGTTTCGCCACTGATGCCCAAGGTGTACTGCGAGCTGATCTTACTGAACACAGCCATATCATTAGCAAATTGTGAAGCGGTCACCGCAAGGTTGGGGATGCTGGTGTCGGTGAGGGCAATGCCGCTGATCTTGGCGATATTCGGTGCTAGCAGGGAGTCTAAACCAGCCAGAATATGGGCCGAACTGTCTGACAAACCGACACCGGTAACGTGGCTGTTGCCCAACATAGTCTGCACAAGACTCACCGAAACGCCATTCACTATCAGGCCGTAAGACCCGGTTATCAGATTAAGTGCCGCCCAATCAGCTTGGGCTTGGCTGACGGTCAGTATTTCTTTAGCAGCAGTGGGGTTAGTCACGGCAATAGCACTAATTTTGGCTACGTTGGTTTGCAGGGTATCCAGTGCCGTGAAAATATGGGCAGCGGTATCGCTGACAGCGACACTGGTCACAGCACCTTTAGCCAACACCGAAGCCATATTGGCCACACTGACACCAGTGACCGCTAGGCTATACAGGGTATTGATTTTGTTCAGCAGCTTGGCATCCTGGGTCAGTTGGTTAAAAGTGACCGCTATAGGGTTGCTGTCGGTCAAACTGATGCTGTTTATTTTGTTTATGTTTGTCTGTAGGCTGTCCAATTGGGCACTGATATTGGCTGCCGTATCGGTTATGGCAATGGCGGTTGCTTGATTGTGGTTGCTGCCCAGCAGGGCGGACAGAATACTGGTTGCATTGGCTGCACCAACACCATTGACGGTAAAGTTAAATTTGCTTGCAATGGTATTGAGCACTGTTTGGTCATTAGTGAACTGGGCGGCGGTCAATGACACATTGGGCGTGGTGGTGTCAGTCAAGGTGACTTTGGTGATTTGCCCAGAAATTGCTTCCAGCGCATCAAGGTGGGTGAATACGTTGGCGGCACTGTCGGTGACATTGCTGAAATCTTCAGTATACCCATAATAATCAACAGTCTTGCCAGCAACTGCCAGCAAATCAGTGACATTGATCGCCCAAGTGAAGGGGTTGAAGCCGTAAGTTTCTTGTAGTGACAGCAATTGCGGCCCCAGCGCCACAATGGCATCAATGTTGGCGGCAATGTTAGCGCCATAATCGGCAATACGAACGGGGATGGTCAGTCCCTCTGCCATTATTCTGGCAGCGAAACCCGCACCCGATGTTATCGAGCTGCCATCCGTGGACAGGACTTGGATGTAAGTGTTGTCGGGCTGTATGGTGAAGTCTTTAAGTTCGCTCCCTAAAGACAGCAAGTTGGCTTGGTTGGCGTTGATGTTGGCCGCTGTGTCAGTAACGTGGACATCGGTGATCTGGAGGCCAAGGGCACGCAGCTGGGCAACATTGACGGCTATGTCGGTGGCATTATCATAAATGGAAATGGGGTAAAGGTTGGGGTCGTTGTGTGTGGTGGCATAAGCCAAGGCGTTGGCGACATTCAGTGCTATAGATGTAGGCATGGTGATCCCCTTGTTGTGTCGGATATATTAGAAGAATTGAACCTGCTTGGCAAAGTGTCTGCGCTTAGCCAAACGTATTAATCCTAGTCTTTATTTTTGCAAATTCAACAAAATATTTGACTTTTTAAAGGTTGGTGGGATATGCCAAGCCCAGACCATCACATAAATTTCCCTTATGCCTACCTAACCACGCCCTGCCCTACGCTTGCCATCAAATATACGTCAACCAATCTTCATGACCCTCCAAACGGCCATGCACGGCATCAAAATACAGCGTTTGCAATTGTTGAGTGATTGGGCCACGGCTACCGCAACCGATGTTACGGTTGTCCAGTTCCCTAATGGGGGTCACTTCTGCTGCAGAGCC
>CAJAWH010000159.1 GCA_903945605.1 uncultured Methylococcaceae bacterium
ACCCACAGAAAATAAACAGGACATATTCAGCCAATACTTGCTAGAAAATTACCACGAACCGAACAGACAAGCCAATTTCCCTCTGGTAACTAAACAAATTGGCTGCCATTTTTTAAATAAGCACAGATGAATTTTATCGCGTTAGTTGAAATCACGGATTCAGGATCTAACGAATATACCCCACCGGCTACTAGATTATTGCCTAGATAGACGGCATCGGACCAGTCATCGCCCCTATACGGCGAATACAATTCAAAATTTGAAGAATTAAAAGGTAGATATTCAAACCTTGCAGAATCAGAATTAGTAAGCAAGATGCTGTCAGGAGTTTGCGCTACAAATGAAAATGAGTCGCGACTATAATCACTTGTAAAATCTGAATACGATGCAAGATCCATCAGCCCCCCCCCGCAGACACCATGTCGTATAATTTAGCATTCCCTTCACTATCACTCGATGTATCCCAAGGCAGATAATAAAATCTCGCTAACCCCCGCGCAGACGAAATCTGTGTAAAATCTGGACTGGATATTTCCGCCATCGCCCCCTGCGCAAACAACAAGCCCGCAACCACCAATAATTTTTTCATTGTATCCACCTGCCATCAGTCAACTGTTAAAAACCCAAAGCCATTGCAACCCATTTTGCCCATTAGCTACGCCCTAGTTCTAAAATATTCGGCTCTAGGGCATAATTCCATTATACAGAATAGTAGATTTGCTACAATAAAGCCTGACTTGTTATTTTACCCGCAGGATAGGTGTTATGCTTGTACATGAAAAAATACGGTTAGCCAGGCAGGTAAAGGGTTGGTCACAAGAAGAGACCGCCAGCAAGCTGGAGATGTCGGCCAATGGTTATGGCTGCATTGAACGCGGGGAAACCGATGTCAACCTGTCAAGGCTTGAGCAAATCGCCGGATTGTTTGGCATCAAGCTGGCAGATTGGTTTGATTCCAGCGAAAAAAGCAATTTTAATCAATCGGGTACGAACAACCAGCAATACACTTTGAATGTCAATTCTTTTTCCCCTGACTACCTACAATTAAAAGCCGAACTGGAAAAGTTGCAAGTGATTGTGGAACGGCAAGAAAGGGAAATTGAGTGTTTGAAAGAGATTAATGCCTTGTTGAAAAACGCCAAGTAATCAATGGGGCTGGCTTTGCCGATGGGCAACCAGCCAACTTCGCTGACACGGGATGCCTAACTGCGTAACTACCCTAGACCGGAGTGCAGGTTACAACAACTCATCTCCCAGCACAGGTGACCTATCGGCAACCTTGACCAATACGGCTGCAAAAGCCCAGCCATCAGCGCGTTGCGCCCTAGCTGGCAAATAAGCCGCTGTATCCAAAGCAGATATTTTTTCCGCCACTGCTGTGGCGATAAATTGGTTGACAGACCCCCCTTCTTTATTGGGCAAATTCTTCGATATGCCTATGAATGGAATCTGGCAACCGCAAACTTAGCGCACTCATATTAAAAACTCCAATGCCGTTTTGAAGCTCACGGTGGCTTGACCGGAATTGCCCTCCACAGCAAAGTTGGCGTAAATTCGGCAGCCCTGCTTGTCATTGCCCAGCCTAAATTAGACAAATCAAACCGTGCCGCCAGCACGGCAGCTTGGCAACAAAGCCTTGTCGATACGCATGGGCACTTGTTCCTTATTGCCACTACCCGCAGACCGTAGGGCGCGGCGGTTTGCAATAGCCTCAAGCATGAGCATTGTCGCGTCAGGCGAATCCCCATCTTCTTCCGGCTCGATGCCGTCAAGCTGGTTTTGCTGCAGCAATGCCCAGTCGGATTTAGAGTCGCCGCGTTCACGCGCAGCGCGCATGTCGTCAGTTGTCATCGTAGTCATTTTCGAGCCAGTCATGATAAACCTCTCTTTCACTTCGTTTTGCCGGACGGAAACTGATAATGTGTGGTGTTTCGCCCGGCAGATACACCACGGTCAATACGGTCAGATGACCAAACACATAGGCGAAGGATTGTTGGTAGTGGTTAAATATTAACTGGCATGTTCTAAATTATATTCATGTATAAAAAGTTGCAGTGCTATACGGTGGAAACAGTCCTTTTTGGAAAACGACAAAGATTTGCGGACGAACCGTGCGAGGCGTTGGCGGAGCGTA
>CAJAWH010000160.1 GCA_903945605.1 uncultured Methylococcaceae bacterium
ACCCGAGCGGTGCGAATGCCGCTCCGGCGATGATAAACATCAGGATAAACAGTTCAATGACGCCACCCATAAAAGCCTCCTCAGTGATTTTAGTTTTAATTGTCTTAGTGTTTTTAGGGAGTGTTGATGATACACCTTTTCATCTAAAAACAGGTGCTGCAATTAATGGGTTGGGGATAGGTGCCTGTTTGGGGCGGGGCTGGATGCGGACTGGCTAGGGATTTATGCCCTGTGGGTATAAGACTGTCAACCATTCGGCGGGCTGATATGCCTGCAACGAAGATGGCGACAGCTTTTGTGAAGTCGATTCGGACACCATGGAGGGTTTCTAGGCGCTGTTGCGTTGTTGGCTGTGTTGGTTAAAAAGCCCCTGAAACTCATATTGTAATATTTTATTAGCCAACTCAGTACCTATTTTTTCTGCAAGCAAAACGGGTACTGCATTACCAATTTGGCGCATGGCTTCTCCCCATGCACCTTTAATAACAAAGTCATCAGGAAATGTTTGTATCCGTTTAGCTTCAAAAGTTGTGAAATAACGGACGCTACCATCATTAAATCGGATCATATTTTCACCACCTGGAACACCATGCCCTCCTGCTTTGATTGTTTTTGACGGCCAATCAAAATCACTGCCTGTATGCCCAGGGTAGGTGCGGGCACCATCACGAAAAATATGGTCGATTATGCCATGGTTTGATTGTGGGTCTGGCGCATCAAACAACGCATCTCGGATGGTTTTCCAAGGTAGCGATTCGGGTTCAAACATGCCATATCTATCGTATAAACGGGTTATTTTTTCTTTAAGAAAACCATCTAAAGCGGGACGTAATGATTTTTTAATTTGATGGCGTTCCCAATATTCCCACGTTATGTACATATCCCAAAGCAGCCTGTCTTCAGAATGTGTGGTCGCCGGAAATGCCCACGGGATGCCAATATCACTTCTAATGCCAACAATAACAACGCGCTCGCGTGTTTGTGGCACACCATAATCAGCAGCATTGATTAGCTTGTATGTAACATCGTATTTTTTTTGAGTCTGGTTGGAGTCGTTTATATTACGAAGTTCGTAAAGATGATGCTCCCAATTTGCATTTTTTATAACGGCAAAATCAGGATAGCTCAATCTTAAAATAATATATTCAAAATAATCCGAAAAACTTTGACGAAGCAAGCCTTTTACGTTTTCAAACACAAAGGCTTTAGGCGCAAGCCGTTCGATAGCTTTTATTGCATAAGGAAACATGTCACGGCTATCTTGATTGGCTTGGTGCTTGCCGCCAAGTGAAAAGGGTTGGCAAGGTGGCCCACCAGCGACCAGGTCGATTTGCTCAAGACTGTCTAAATCAAAATCCTTAATGTCGCCAAAAAAAACACGTTTTGGGTCAAAATTTTCAGCGAGGGAATCACAGGCGTGTTTATTAAACTCTACAAAAGCGGCATGTTTAAACCCTGATAATTCTAGGCCTTTTGCCAAGCCGCCCGCACCAGAAAAAATTTCAAGGGTTTTCATGTTGCCGCCCCAACTTTTTGCAGATGGTGCAGAATATTAGCTGTGATTACAGTCTTTTCAGTAGTTGTGCCATTGCATTTATGCGCCCAAGCCCTACCTTCATGGATAACATCCCAATCTGACTTGGCCTGCTCATACCGACCGCTTCCGGGGTCATGGTTGCCAAAACCATCAACAACCGTATTCCAAAGCGGTGTATTCAGCTTGATTAAAGCGGCTTCAATGGTGCTGATCATATCAGAACCATCTTCTTCGAAAATAACGAAGCGGCACATAAAATCCTCAAGTGCCAGATCGGTAGCCACACTAATACTTCTACTGTGTTCCCGAAGGCGGCCCATAAGCTCGCGTGACTGATTTAAGTTATTGTCAGAAACACGGGATTGCCTCCACCCTTTAGGGACAGCCTTGCCAACGTATATGGGGTAGCTATAAGAAAGACGATTTAATTCTGCGTATTTTTTGTATAAAGGATTTTTTCCAGTGTAATAAAGGGCATATACGCCTGTACCTAGGAATGATTCGGGGGGAGTGAGTGGGTGAACAGGGGTTCCGTTAAAGAATCTCACCGCATCTTTGACCAATTCTGCAAATGCTTCATTTTTGTAAAGGTGTTTGCTTCTATCAAAGGTTTTTTGCTGCATGGAGTAACTATTTCCGGTGGTGGGCTTAATCTGTCATTTGTCATAAAATCATGGCGCAGCACAGTAGCTATCCCACTCCACCGCTGCCAAATCCGTGCTTCTACACGAGTTGTTTACGACGCACAACAGACAGAATATCGGTATCCAACAAATAAGGCATTATGCAAAATCCCTAAGCTGAATATCCATGAGTTCAAATTCGCCATCATCGCTGGGCATACTAAGCAGATGGTCGATAAAGGAAGGTGCTTGGGTAACTTCAAAGCATTGGAATTTTTCAAATTCTGCTATGGAAAGCACGGCTGCCGAAGGTATGCCTTGGCGGGTGATCACTTGGGCTTTGCCTTGCTGTGTGTCATCAACTACGGCGCTGAATTTATTTTTTGCATCTTGTAGTGACCATTGCTGGGTTTGCATAACCCCCTTCGTTGTTTACATCGCTAGGTGATTTGAACAGATTATAGCAGCGATTGGTTTAGTCTGGACAATGGGACAATGTGCCACGAAGCCTCGGATTACGCTTCGCTCCATCCAAGCTACCTTGCTAAAACCAAGCAACTGAACTTTGATAAAAACCAAACTCCAAAACCACCGTCTACGGCGCGCGCGTCCCTTTGACCGACTTGTTGGGCTTATAAGCAGCGAACATAACACACAATTCACCCTATAAGCTCACGGCTCAAAGCCTCAATAGCCCATTGGTTAAGGCTTTTGCCAACAGCTTGCGCCTTGACTAAGGCAGCAGCATGAAGCTCTGGTGGAACCCTTAGCAAAAGCTTACCGTTAACGGGCTTTTCAGGTGATTTACCAATTTTTTCGCACGCCTCAAGATAATCATCCACAGCCTCTTCAAATGCCGTGTGTAAATCAGCAACATTGTCGGCGTGAAAACCAATAATATCTTGCATGCCAAGCAACCTGCCAACTAGACTATTGTCGCGGTCATCGAAATCAATGCGGGCGGTGTAGCCCTTATATGTCAGTGTGTTCATGGTTTAACTCCGATAGCAGTTAAAAAATCGCGGGCTTGCTCGACTTGATACGGCTTGGCTTCCTTAGCGGGATGCGTGCGATGAAAAGCGGTGATTCTGCCGTTGAATTCAAAACGGATACGAGACCCTCGCCCTTCAATAACCCAGCAACCCACTGCAATGAATAGAGTTTCGATACGCGCCCATTCAAGAGAATTTGTAGTGGGTTTGGCAAAGATAGTTTGCAAAGTTTTGGTGTGTTTGGCATTCATTTGACACATGCTATCAAAAAACGATAGCAATAAAAACTCATTTGGCAGCACCTCGCTATCAGATTGCTAAATTTATACAAGGCGTGTGTTTCAGGCTCCCAACATTTCGGTAAGGTGCGTGTCGCTAACGAAAGCTATGCGAAGTCACCGAACCTTGATAAAAAACAAACTTGAAAACCGCCAACGGAACGCAGCGTAATACGGGGCAACTGTGCCACGATGCCCCGTATTACGCTTCGCTTCATCCAGGCTACTCTACCAAATCATCAAAACGCGAGGTTGCCCAATCAGGGGGCAATAAGCCGATGCGGACATATTGATGGAACGAAGAACAAGGCCATTCCGCAACGTGTTGAACCAGCCCATGCTTGACGGGATTCCAATGGATGTAATCGACATGTTTTTGAAAATCCGAATCATTTCTGATGGTATGCTCCCAAAAGCGGCGTTGCCAAAGCCGGTATTCGCCGCGATGGTCAGCTGGCAACGATAGACCGGAGGCGGACAGTGCACGGGTAAAGTGGGATTTTATAGCCCGCCAGCGTTGGGAATAATCGGCATCACCGTCCGGCAATGACCAAACCGTGTGCAAATGATCCGGCAAAATAACGATGGCATTGATGGTAAACGGTTGTTCAGTGGACACCTTGCGCAAAGCAGCCCGCAACAGGTCAATATGCCGAACCAGTACATCGGAAGATCGGTCACGCAAAGTCACCGTAAAAAAATACGTCCCTCCCGCCACGCGATTGCGCCGATACAAAACCATTGCAATTCCATAAGGTTGAAAAAGTAGCCCGTATGTAACGGAGTGGAATACGGGACATCCGTGCCACGCAGCCCCGGATTACGCTTCGCTTCATCCAGGCTACCTTGCTACAAGCTGGTCATATACCCCCGTTTAGTCCGTACTTCCTGTACTTAAACATAGGCGATTTTTGGTCAAATGGGAGTAATCAAGGCATTCTCAATACCAGTAGTCGGATATTTCAACCACTAGGCTATTAATCGTTTTAAATCATCTTGTATCTTTTTATAACAAAAACAATCTTTAAAATCTTTTGAATATTTGATGGCTATATCATTCTTGATAGTTTGGTTTCTTAATTGATTTATATTTTGGTCAATTGCTACGGGTTTATCGCTTTTTTTAATACCATCTTCAATATTTTTGATACAAAATTTTCTTGCTTCATAGAAATACCGTCCAGCTATATTGCTATATAACGTATGACCGTTGACAAATAAATAACAATTATCCTCCGTTAAGCCTTTATCTTTTAGCTGGTTGGAAAAATTATTTACATCTTCGTTGTATTTTCCATAGTTAGATTGGATTGTTTCTAACTTATTTTTCACCTTGTCTATAAGTGCGTTTAACTGATTGCATTCTTTTGTAGAAAAATTATTATTAATTATTGGGTTGCATTCTATGCTTATATCGTTTTTGAATTCACAATTTTTCAGAAAGCTTTCGTCTATTTTATAAGAATAAATATGCCATAAAAATAAATGGTATATTGCTTTAGAATATGATTTTAAAAGATTTTCAAAGTCAATAGGTTTATCAGTTGAGCATGTAGAACTAACGAGAGCGGTAGTAAGATTTTCTGGGTAGCAGAACATATTTTCAATCGAATAGCAATAAGTCTGAAAGATGAATTTATTTTTATTTATTTGGCGCGCGATATCTGTTTTACAATCTATTAAATAATCGTAATCGCTATCAAGGCAAATTATTAAATTTTTACCTGTATTATCAAAAAGCTTTTCGAGTGTTCTTTTTCCTTGTTCATGGCATTTACCCCCACGGGTACAAGCCGATATTTTGTATTCAAAACTCAAATTAGCATCTTTCAATAACGTATACCAAAAATCAACATCAGAATATGCTTCAACAAAAAAATATATTTCTTCTTTTTTATGTAGACTATTTTTAGCATCAACAAATGTGGAGCTTGGAAGAATAGCATTTCTTTTTTCTAAGTTCATATACTATAAGCTATTGAAATATTTCATTAATAGTAACAACTTTATCTGCCCAACCCTCCATGATAATTCCTGGAGAGTGAGTGGCAATAATAATCTGAACATGGGGATTAATGTCGCGAATGTATTGTATTAGTTTCATTTGCCAATCTAAATGTAACGATACTTCCGGTTCATCCATAAATAAAATATAAGGATTTAGGTCTTGCAACAAAACAGTTAATAAAATAATTAAAAGCTGCTTTTCACCAGACGATAGCTGATTGGCTAATATCTCCTTATTATTTAAAAGAAAGCTTAATGTATTTTTTTCTTTGTTAATTTTTTTATTCGTTTCACAAAACAATGACTCCAGTATTTCATAAAATCTATTGTGAGGTCTTTTCAATTCATCAAGCGCATCTTTTGTAGGATTATTAGATTCAATTATTGCATCTTTTTTCCTGCTCATTTGCAACTGGTAATCAAGGTACTGGTTTTGTAGCCTATAAATTTCCCAGTCAAGCCAAGTATGAACAGATTCATCTGAAAGCGACTTAATCGCATTATGTGGAACAAGCTGCGTATCAAAAGTACTAATTACATTAACCTTTGCGAGTCGACCAATTTCATCATTAGCTACATTTTTTCCGTCATAGATTGTTGTTTGTCCAGAAAATTCGATTGCTTTTATTTTTTTAAATTCTTCACCTTCATTCTTTTTAATAATTTTAAGAACGTGATCGGCTTCTTTATCACCGTGATTAGCTTTTTTTTTAAGATTATCTATTGTGTCTTTTACAGCAATAAAATTATATTCAAGTACTTTTGTATTATTGAATGTAATGTATGCAGATTTGGCTTTTTCCCTATGAACTTTAGGCAGTTTTGCAGCATGAATGAGATGGTAAGCAATATCCAATATCGTAGACTTACCACTCCCGTTAAGCCCAGACAAAATATTGACATCTTTATTTAGATGCCACTTTAAGTTCTTTTGCCCTAAGAAACCATTAATTTCTATTTTTTCTATATACTCAATATCTGAGTGATTCATATCAATTTCCTGCTAATTCGTTCAACTATTGAGTTCTAACTGTCTTCGACTAATTGAGGACAGCCCACATAGCTACGATTGGCGATAGCGTAATCGGAAGAATGCTACCTAATAAATGTGCGATTACGCAAGCTAACCGCACTTACACAACTTATTTTCGATTTGTTGCCTTTGCAAATTCAATTTACTTTGGGTGCTTAGAACCGTGCCTTGCCTTTCAGAAATACCTAGCCCATAGGGGTAGCTCGAAAAACCGCTGATTTGATGAAAAATAGCATTGTAAGCTATTGATTAATAGATGAGTCGTTATTGTAAAATGAGGTTTTTCGAAGTTCCCATAGGTTGGAGTGAGGAACAAACCCCAACAAATAGGTTTACCCCACCATATTTTTCAGACAGCCGCCACCCCCAACATCTCCTGTGCATGAGCCAAAGTATTAGCCGTAATATTAACCCCCCCCAACATGCGGGCAATTTCTTCGGTGCGTTCCTCGTCCGCCAGCAAGCGCACATTGGAAGAAGTAATATCAGTCTGGTGGTTTTTTTGCACATACAAGTGCCAATGGGCTTGTGCGGCGACTTGTGGCAAGTGGGTGACGCACAACACTTGCCGGTTGGCACTGAGTGCGCGTAATTTTTGCCCGACAATTTCGGCAATGCCGCCGCCAATACCAGAATCGACTTCATCAAAAATCATGGTTGGGGTGGTTTTGTCATGCGAGGTGGTCACTTGGATGGCCAAGCTGATGCGCGACAATTCACCGCCAGAAGCCACTTTAGCCAACGGTTTGGGCGGTAGGCCGGGGTTGGCGCTGACCAAAAATTCAATTTTATCGTTGCCGTTCAGTTTGGGTGCGTCGCTTTCCAAGGCGGTGATCGCCACCAGAAACTCACCTTGCGGCATGCCCAATTCTTTAATCATGGCAGAAATGTGGCCTTGCAGACGGGTGGCGGCGGTGATGCGCTGGGCGGACAGTTGCGCCGCCAAGCTTTGGTAATCAGCCAAACATTGTTCGCTGGCTAGGCTTAAGGCTTCGATACGTTCGCTGCTGTGGGTCAAGCCGTCCAGTTCTTGTGTCAACTGGGCGAAAACTTCCGGCAATTCATCAGGTAAAACATGATGTTTACGGCTCAGGTTTTGGATAATGCCTATGTGTGTTTCCAGTTGCTCCAAGCGCAACGGGTCGGCTTGTTGTGATTCCAAAAACCGCCGCAACTGCAACGCCGCTTCATCGGTTTGGATATGCGCTTCGGCCAATAAGCTGCACACTTCCGCCAGTTCGGGTGCGTAACGCGCCAAGTCGGTCAGTTCGCGCAAGCACGTGGTCAGCAAGGAGGACACTGAGCCGTCATTCTCGTACAGGTTATCCACTTGCGCTTGTCCGCTGCTTAAAATCTGCCCTAAATTGGCCAATTTGCTGTGTTCATCCACTATTTCGGCGTAATTGAACTGGTTTAAATCCAGTTGCTGCAATTCGTCAATTTGGTAGCGCAGCAAGTCTTCACGGGCGGTTTGGTCTTTGCTGGCCTTTAATAGCTGGTTCAGCTCTTTGTGGGTTTGTTGCCAGTGCTTGTAACAGGCGTTCACTTGCTCCAACAGGTCGTGGTTTTTGGCGTAGGTGTCCAATAAGCGGCGTTGTTCGTCGGGGTTTAGCAAGGTAAGGTGGGCGTGTTGCCCGTGGATTTCCACCAGTGTGCCGCTGAGTGCCTGTAAGGCTTGCAAGGTGACTGGGCGGTTATTGATATAAGCCTTTGATCGCCCGTCTTGGCTAACAATACGCCGCACCAGGCAATGTGTGCCATCATCCAGTTCGTTATCAGCCAGCCATTGCTGTGCCTTGGGGGCATCGCTCAGGTCAAACTCCAGATTGATTTCAGCGCGTTTGGCATCGGGGCGCACATAGCCGGAATCGGCGCGGTCGCCCAATGCCAAGCCTAAGGCGGTCAGTAATATGGATTTGCCTGCGCCGGTCTCGCCAGTGAGCACCGACATGCCTTTGGCAAGCTCCAAATCCAGTGTCTTGACAACGGCAAGGTCGTTAATGGTCAGGTTAACTAGCATG
>CAJAWH010000161.1 GCA_903945605.1 uncultured Methylococcaceae bacterium
GGCGTGGCAGCGGAATTTTTGTTTCCCCGCTTTGGTTTTTCCGTTACGGGTCAGGTGATCACTTCCGCAGCGGGTGCAAGTATGGGTTTCTGTTATCATGACGTGCATTTTACACAAAACAGTCAAGATTCAACCACTACCGGATTGTTGTCGTTGTTCGCCGTTACGCGATGATGTGATGTCCAGGCGGTAAGGGCTATCAATGACCACGTCCGAGTCTTTGAAGTCAAGCCGATGCTTTTCCAGATTGCTTTGCCGTTTGCGTTCATGCCAAGTGTATTTCGTACTCATGGTATTGAATGTAGATACAATAATGGTATCTGTCAAGTCCCGTAAAGCCGCAGCCCATCCTGCTTGCTGGCTACCCGTCACGCCGCCAAGTGGTCGTGCCATTAGGCGCATCTTCCAAAATTACCCCCGCCGCTTTCAACCCGTCACGGATTTGGTCCGCCAACGCCCAATCCTTGGCTTGTTTGGCGGCAATACGGGCTTGGATTTGCTGTTCGATGGCCTCATCGGCATCGCCTTGCAAAAAACTGTCGGCATCCGATTGCAGTATGCCCAACAACCCGCCCAAATGCCGCAAGGTTGCCGCCAATTGGGCGCATTTATCGGCATTGCCAGCCGCTTGCTTGGCGGTGTTCAGTTCACGCGCCAAATCAAACAACACCGCCAAGGCTACGGGGGTGTTGAAATCATCATCCATTGCTTGTTGAAAGCGGTCTATGTGTTCTTGGTTGAGCGATTGCCCGGTTGCCCATACCAAACCACGCAAGGCGGTGTAAAGCCTTGTTAGGGCAATACCGGCCTCATCCAACTGTTCGTTGGAATAATTGAGCGGGCTGCGGTAATGGCTTAGCAAAATAAACAAGCGCACCACTTCCGGTTTGTAGGCTTTCAGCACTTCGCGCACGGTAAAGAAATTGCCCAAGGATTTGGACATTTTTTCTTCATTGACGCGGACAAAGCCATTGTGCATCCAGATATTGACAAATTTCTCACCGGTCGCCCCTTCCGATTGGGCAATTTCGTTTTCATGATGCGGAAACTGCAAATCCATGCCGCCGCCGTGGATGTCAAAATGGTTGCCTAAACAACAAGTGGACATGGCGGAACATTCAATATGCCAACCCGGTCGGCCTTCCCCCCAAGGTGACGGCCAAGCCGGTTCGCCGGTTTTGGCCATTTTCCACAACACAAAATCCAGCGGGTTGTGTTTGGCGTGGTCAATATCGACCCGTTCGCCCGCCTGCAAGTCATCCAAATTTTTGCCGGACAATTGCCCGTAGTTGGCAAATTGGTTGACCGCATAAAACACATCGCCATTGCCGCCGACATAGGCCAAACCTTTGCCAATCAGGGTTTCAATCATGGCGATAATGTCAGGGATGGACTGCGTGGCTTTCGGCTCAATATCCGGTGGCAGCACCGACAAGGCGCGTTCGTCCTCATGCATGGCGGCAATAAAACGCTCGGTCAGCTCGGTGAAAGCCTCGCCATTGTCGTGGGCGCGTTGGATGATTTTGTCATCTATATCGGTGATGTTTCGGACGTAGGTCAATTTGTAGCCGCTATGGCGCAAGTGGCGGGCCACCGTGTCAAAGACCACCATCACGCGGGCATGGCCAATATGGCAATAATCGTAGACTGTCATGCCGCAGACATACATGCCGCAATGCCCGGGTATCCGTGCTTCAAACAGTTCTTTTTTGCGGGTCAGGGTGTTATAAATTTTCAACATAAGTGCTGCCATAGGGGGGCGGTCATTAAGCTGGACGATGCCCAGCGGCAAATGCCTGCCAATTTACCAAGCGTGCTCTTCTCTTTCAAGTGAAAAACACCTAAAATCTTCTGCTTGTTCCAACAACCATCAGGTAACTATATGCGCGCTCCGGTTTTGAGCTTACTGCTGCTGTTAACATCCACACTTTCTTTTGCTACGGAAAACAAAATGCCACAAACTGCCACACAAGTTAAATTGACCACCTCCATGGGCACTATCGTCATTCAATTGGACACCGAAAAAGCCCCGCTTTCGTCCGCCAATTTTTTGACTTATGTCAATGAAGGCTTTTATGACGGCACTATTTTCCATCGCATTATCCCTGACTTTATGGCGCAAGGCGGCGGTTTTGACATCAATTTCAAACAAAAAAGCACCCACGCCGCCATTAAAAACGAAGCCAACAACGGTTTGCTGAACAAGCGTGGCAGTGTCGCTATGGCGCGCACCCCTAACCCTGATTCCGCCACGGCACAGTTTTTTATCAACTACAAAGACAATGCATTCCTAAACTATACCAGCCCTACGCCCAATGGTTGGGGCTATGCGGTGTTTGGTGAGGTGGTGCAAGGCATGGAAGTGGTTGATGCCATGGCCTTACAGCCCACCGGCAACAAAAATGGCCAGCAGGACGTGCCACAAACCAATATCGTGATTGAAAAGGCTGAAGTCGTCAAATAATGCCCGTTAAGGCACGGACGTGCTTAATGCCCGTGCCTTGCCGCCACCACGACCGCACTTAGCCTAGCCGACCCGAGCCTTTGTGAAACAAGATATCCTGTTTATTTCAGACTTGCACCTGTCGTTAGACAAACCTGCCATTACCCGCCGCTTTCTGGCTTTTTTGCAGGGTCGCGCCCGGCAAGCCAAAGCGCTTTATATCCTTGGCGACTTGTTTGATGCTTGGGTGGGCGACGATGACTATACCCCACCTAATAAGCGCATCCGCACCGCCCTTCGGCAGTTGACGCAAACAGGCACCCAGGTTTTTTTGCAGCAGGGCAACCGGGATTTTTTGTTGGGCGGACGGTTTTGCCAAGAAACAGGCATCAGCTTGTTGGCTGATGAGGTGGTGATTGATCTGTTTGGCACCCCCACCTTGCTGATGCACGGTGATTTGCTGTGCACTGATGACCTACCCTACCAAGCTTTTCGGGTCAAGGCACATACTCAAGAATGGCAGCAAAACATCTTGTCAAAGCCTTTGTTAGTGCGCTTGCTGGCGGCGCGTTGGTACCGTCTGCGCAGTTTTTTCCATAAACGTAAAACCCAGCAGGATATTATGGATGCCAACCCCGACACAGTCAGGCGCACTTTGCAACGCCACGGCGTGGCGCGTTTGATACATGGGCATACCCATCGCCCCGCCGTGCATGATTTTGACATCGACGGTCAACCGGCCCAGCGTTTTGTGCTGGCGGCTTGGCACACACAAGCAGGCGAGGCATTGTGCTGGTCGGGCGGAAATTATAAAATTGAGATTATTTAGCGGCTTATATCTTTAGCTTAAGCGGGCTGACCGGCCCTGATCGGGCAAAGCCTTAAGCGGCACTTTTTATGTGTTGACTTTTTTGGCAAAATCATTAAATCTAGTCACTTGGCGCGGGTGGTCTTGTATACAGGGATCATTACAAAATGCCAAAAATACTAATATTAGTCTTTTAAAATACACAAATCAGTTTTTTGTTGAAAAACAAAATACCAGGAGAATAAAAATATGAAGAAGCCTTTACAAAGTTGGTTGCTTGCTTCTAGTGTAGCCGCTTTATTAGCTGCGCCAGCAATTTCCACCGCTAACAGCGGTCTTGAGAAACTGACCCAAAACCCTGCCAACTGGGCAACTTGGGGCGGTGACTATGCAGGTACCCGTTACAGCGAATTGAACGAAATCAATACCAGCAACGTAAAAAATCTGCAACCTGCATGGTCTTTCTCAACTGGCGTTCTGCGCGGCCATGAAGGCGGCCCATTGGTTGTTGACGATGTGCTTTACGTCCACACCCCGTTCCCTAACACTGTTTACGCCATCGACCAAAGCACCCAATCCATCATTTGGGAATTCACCCCACAACAAGACGCTGAAGTGACCATCCCTGTGATGTGCTGCGACACCGTCAACCGTGGTTTGGCTTA
Source organism: uncultured Methylococcaceae bacterium (assembly GCA_903945605.1). GTDB lineage: Bacteria > Pseudomonadota > Gammaproteobacteria > Methylococcales > Methylomonadaceae > Methylovulum. Next base: position 3,917 of record CAJAWH010000161.1, read on the forward strand.
TGGCGACGGCAAAATTTTCTTGCAACAATCCAACACCGTGTTGACTGCATTGGATGCGAAAACCGGTAAACGCGTATGGAGCGTGCAAAACGGCGACCCAAAATTGGGCATGACCAACACCAACGCGCCTTTGGTTGTTAAAGACAAAGTTTTGACCGGTATTTCTGGCGGTGAGTTTGGTGTACGCGGCTTCTTGGCTGCTTACGACATCAAAACCGGCAAACTGGCTTGGAAAGGCTACAGCATCGGCCCAGATAAAGACACTTTGATCGACCCTAAAAAAACTACTACTTGGGACAACGGCAAAGTGGCCCCTGTTGGCGCAAACTCTTCCACCAGCACTTGGGAAGGCGACCAATGGAAAATCGGCGGCGGCACCACTTGGGGCTGGTACAGCTATGACCCAAAATTGAACTTGGTTTATTACGGCTCAGGCAACCCTTCAACTTGGAACCCTGTACAACGTCCAGGCGACAACAAATGGTCCATGTCATTGTGGGCCCGTGATGCAGACACTGGCGCGGTAAAATGGGTTTATCAAATGACCCCACACGATGAGTGGGATTATGACGGTATCAACGAAACTGTTTTGGTTGACCAAGAAGTAAAAGGCAAAATGCATAAAACTATCGTGCATTTTGACCGTAACGGCTTTGGTTACACCTTGGACCGCGAAACTGGCGAATTGTTGGTTGCTGAAAAATTCGACAAATCTGTCAACTGGGCAACTCATGTTGACATGAAAACAGGCCGTCCTGAAGTCGTGTCAAAATACAGTACCGAACAAAACGGTGAAGATGTCAACACCACAGGCGCTTGCCCTGCTGCGTTAGGTTCTAAAAACCAACAACCGGTTTCTTACTCACCACAAACTGGCTTGTTCTATATCTCAGGCAACCACCTGTGTATGGACTACGAACCATTTGAAGTGTCTTACACTGCCGGTCAACCTTATGTGGGCGCGACTTTGAGCATGATGCCAGCCGGTGCTGACGTTCTCACTGGCAAACCAGACGGTTCAACAAACTTGGGCCAATTCACCGCTTACGATGCTAAAACCGGAAAAATCGCCTGGTCCAACAAAGAACAATTCTCTGTTTGGTCAGGTTCTGTTGCCACCGCTGGCGGCGTTGTTTTCTACGGCACATTGGAAGGCTACCTGAAAGCGGTTGATGCTAAAACCGGTAAAGAATTGTACAAATTCAAAACCCCATCAGGCATCATCGGTAACGTCAACACTTGGAAATACAAAGGCAAACAGTATGTCGGCGTATTGTCAGGCATCGGCGGCTGGGCAGGTATTGGTATTGCTGCCGGTCTGGATGACGGCACCGATGCATCAGGTTCAGAAGGCTTAGGTGCAGTAGGCGCTTACAGAAGTTTGAACTCTTACACCAAATTGGGCGGCACTTTGACAGTATTCGCTCTGCCTAACTAAGCAATGTTGCATTGATTGGCTAGTTTCGGTTAATTTTGGTCAAAAAAGCCCCGGTTGCCAGCAACCGGGGCTTTTTTTTTACCGGATATAGCCAACTTAGCGGATATTTTAGAAAGAAAACTAGGTAAAACAGCAGAACATGCCACCCACTGAAATGCCACAGCTGCATCTGCCCGAACGCTATTTGCAAATGGTCATGGAAATTTTGCGAAGCCATTTGCCGAATGCCGAAGTGTGGGCATACGGTAGCCGAGTTAATGGCGATTGTTATGAGGCCAGTGACTTGGATTTGGTGGTGCGCCAACCCGACAACTTAAGGCACGCCCAAGCAAATTATAGCGACATTATTGAAGCGTTTTCTGACAGCAATCTGCCCATTATTGTGCAACTGGTCGATTGGGCACGGATTCCAATCGAATTTCAGGAAGAAATTTTGGCAAACCATGCACTAGTGCAGCCAGGGCTTGCCACACTGCATTCCTTTGAAAAGCAGGATACTGCATGAAGCAACAAGTAAAGATTGCCTTACTGCCAGCACTGCTATGCTTAATCAGCCATACCTTTGCCGATGGCGGCACGTCGCCAGTCGAAATCGCCGCAACCCAAGTTGCCGTCAGCGAGGCGGCACAACAATTGGCGGGCATCCAAGTCAGCCCTGCCCAGGCTAGCCAACACCGGCAAGAAATAAACGGCTTCGGCAAGGCTATTGACCTGCAACCCTTGCTAAATATCCATACCCGTCACAGGGAAGCGTTAAACGGGCTGTATATGGCAAAGGCGGCACTGAACACCGCCCAGCAAGCATTGGACCGATACCAAGAGCTTTATGCCCACGGCGCCACCCCTTTGCATACCCTGCAAAACCAACAACTACAGTGGCAAAACGCCAGCCTGCAAAGCGCAGCGGCAACAGCCAAACTGCAAGCTATCCAAGCTGAAACCTTATTGCATTGGGGGCCAGTGTTGGCGGCATGGGTGTTGACCGACCAGCCCGGCAAACTGGAAGGCTTTTTAAACGGCAAGGCCCTGTTATTGCAAGTCAGCCTGCCGACCAATCATCAGCCAACCGTGGCCCCGGCCATTATTTTTGTCGATCCGTCGGGCGAACGCAGCAAGGCACAACGGGCTAGCTTAATTGCCCCCGCACCACAAAACGACCCGAACGACCAAAGCAGCAATTATTTTTATGAAACCAGCGGGCAGGCTATTCGGGCTGGCATGAGGGTAAGCGTATGGATGCCTGATGATAACCAGCAAGAAAAGGGGGTCAACATTCCTGCCTCGGCATTGCTTTGGTCGCAACAACAAGCTTTGGTTTATATCAAGGTGGCTCCGGCGTTGTTCCGGCAACAAGCCATTAGCCACTACACTGCAATCGATGGCGGTTATTTTATTGCCGAAGCGGTTAAAGCGGGTGATGCAGTGGTGACTACTGGGGCGCAAATGCTGTTGTCCGAACAGCTAAAGCAGCAGAATCCTAAACAAGATGATGATTGAAGTCCCCGTGAGGGTGTAAATAAAACCGTGTAACCGCTTATTTTTGAATGCCATAAAATATGGCACTAAAGGAGGAAAAAATGAGCGACATGATAACAGACCCCAAAATGATTTCAGCCTTGCAAGACTTGGGGCGTGGATTAAAAACC
>CAJAWH010000162.1 GCA_903945605.1 uncultured Methylococcaceae bacterium
GCCTTGGTGAAAGAACTGGCCCAGCGCAAGCCTTTGCGCGTGGTGTTCCGTGATGATGGCTTTGCCAGCGACAGCGTTAAAATCAACATCGGGCAAATTTTTAAGCTGATGTCGCCCGGCACGGAAATTAAGACATTGTAATTATGGATATTTGGAGACCCCCATGAATACCCAGCAAACCGATACCGCCCATAGCCTGTATGCGCTCTACGAAACCTTGCCCGATGAGGTGCAAAAAAGGTTTCTTGAAGAGTTGGTGCAGAAAAAATATCTACAAATTAAAGCACTGGCTTTTTCAGGTTCGCCTATCAATGAAAAACGTAACCGTGTTGTATTGGGGGTTATGCAAGATGCTTTTACCGTCCCGGATAATTTCGATGAGCCCCTGCCGGATGACATCATCAATGAATTTTACTCAGGCCAATTATGAACCTGTTACTGGATACCCATATTTTGCTTTGGGCTTTAGCAAAACCTAAACAATTGCCTCATCAAGCAGTTGAAGCGATTTACCAGGCGGACACTATATTTTTTAGTCCCGTTAACATTTGCGAGATCGGTATTAAAAGCATTATTTGGCCAGAATATGGCATTAAACGGATAGAAGATATTCACGCAGGGGCGCTTAAAGCTAATTTACAGGAACTGCTAATCGATTCAACCGATGCCATGTTAGTGATACCTGTGGTGGCTTCTGCCGCATACACCAAACCTTGTGAGTGGCCATTATGAGCAAAGACCTGACCAATTCTTCCATCGACCGGCAAAACATCCTTAATAATCCTTACGCCCTTGCCGAAATTGAGAAGGCTGCTGGAATTCAGGGTATTCCTTTTGAAGGCAAAACAGTTCTGCTTAAAGAGCAGGTGGCCGCTTTTTTTGAGGTGACTCCACGAACTATTGATAACTACATCGAGAAATGTGGGGCAGAATTGCGTCAGAACGGCTATGATGTTTTGCGTGGTAACAGACTGAAAAAATTAAAAATATCACTACAAAACTTGCCTGCTCACGAAATTGCTTTCGTTACCAAAACCACAATGCTTGGCGTGTTCGATTTTCGCTCTTTTCTTAATTTGGCAATGCTGGTTTCAGAAAGTGACCGCGCAAAGTTGTTGCGTCAGGCGATTCTGGATATTGTCATTGATACGATTAACCAGCGTACCGGTGGCGGCACTAAATATATTAACCAGCGTGATGAAGACTTCCTGCACTCTGCTTTTATTGAGGAGAACTATCGTAAACAGTTTACTGATGCCTTAAAAGACTATGTAGACATGGGCAATTTTAAATATGCGATATACACCGACAAAATTTATGTCAGCATTTTCCGTGAAAAGGCTAAGGAATATCGGAAAATACTAGGACTTGAAAATAAAGATTGCGTCCGCTCAACTTTATATGCAGAGGTGTTGGATCTGATTGCCGCTTACGAATGCGGATTTGCGGATATTCTTCAACAGGAAGCTAAGGCAAAAGATCGTAAACTCAGTCCGTTGGAAGTCGATAGCTTGTTTAAATATTTTGAATCCCAAGGTCACTGGAAACCGCTTATTGAAAAAGCACGAATAAAAATGGCTAGCCGCGACTTGGCGTTCCGTGATGCCCTGCATCAGCAACTGAAAGAGTACGTCACACCACTGCAACGAGATGAGTTTGAACGGTTTATTGGTGAAAGAAGCAAAGAATTGGCGGAACGTTTGCTGGAGGCCAAGGATGTTATGAAGCGGCTAAAGGAAAGGGATTAATGGCGGTCATTTATCTGACGCTTGAACAGGCTATCGAAACCCACCGGAAAACAGTGGAAGTCAGCGGCGGCGGTACGCTTGAGCATCTTGATCTGGGCAAGCTGGAAAGCGTACTGGAACATATTCAAAATGATAGTTACTACCCCACTTTTGAAGAAAAACTGACCCACCTATTTTTTAGCGCCAACAAATTCCATTGTTTTGCCGATGGCAACAAGCGTATAGCCATCACGCTATGTACACAAATGCTGCTTTTTAATGGCTATCTTTATTGGGTAGTGGTTGAATCTTGACTGTTTTGTGTAAAATGCACGTCATGATAACAGAAACCCATACTTGCACCCGCTGCGGAAGTGATCACCTGACCCGTAACGGAAAAACCAAAGCGGGGAAACAAAAATTCCGCTGCCACGCC
>CAJAWH010000163.1 GCA_903945605.1 uncultured Methylococcaceae bacterium
CTGCTTTGGTCGCCAGCAACATATGTGTCTTGAGCCAGCCCAGCTGCCAAAGCCTGCAAAGCGGTAGTGTTAGCAACAACATTTGCAACCGTATCATTGATGGTGAGGGTCAGGCTGTTATTGTTGCCGTAGGTGTAACTATTGGTGGTGCTGTTGCCACTACTATCAGTACTGCTTTGGTCAGTACTGCTTTGGTCGCCAGCAACATATGTGTCTTGAGCCAGCCCAGCTGCCAAAGCCTGCAAAGCGGTAGTGTTAGCAACAACATTTGCAACCGTATCATTGATGGTGAGGGTCAGGCTGTTATTGTCGTAGTACTCATCTTGATTTTCGCTACTGCTGGTGTCGAAGGCGCCAAATGAATGGTCATAATCTTTGTAGTAGTTATTGCCAAGATAAGTGTCTTAAGCTAGCCCAGCGGCCAACCCCAGCAAAGCAGCTGCGTTGGCTACCAAATTAGCCGCCGTATCATTGATGGTGAGGGTCAGGCTGTTATTGTCGTAGTATTCATGTTGATTTTCGCTACTGCTGACTCTGTTGCCGCCGAACCCGTCGTAACTTTTATATTCGTTATCCACGCTGTTGTAAAGATAAGTGTCTTGTGCCAGCCCCGCAGCCAAGGTCTGCAAGACAACCGCATTAGCGGCGAGATCAGCCGCCGTGTCGCTGATGGTAAGGGTCAAATTGTTATTGTTGCCGTAGGTGTAACTGTCGGTGCTGGTGCTGATGTAATAACCGCTATTATTACTATAGGATTCTGCTATCAGATAAGTATCCCCATGCAAACCTGCCGCTAGGGTCTGTAAGGCAGTGGCGTTAGTTGCAATATTAGCTGCGGTGTCGTTAATGGTGAGGGTCAGACCGCTGCTGCTCTTAGCCAGCCCCGCCGCATAGCTCGCTAAAGCGGCACTGTTGCCCGCAATATTTGCCGTCGTGTCGGTTGACAGCCGTAAATAATTCGAGACTGCCGTTATAGTAGGTCTTGGAGGACAACGCCAGCAAGTCAGCAGCACTGAGTGCTTGGCTAAAGGTGCTGCCATTACCCTGCAATGAGACAATTTGCGCCCCCAAGGCCACCAGCGCATCGGCACTGGCGGCGATGTTGGCGTTGCTGTCTTGGATGATGATGGGATTGTTTGAAGTCTGGGCATAAACCAAGGCTTGGGCAACAGTCAGGGTAACGGGTGCGGTCATGAGGGAATCCTAAAAGTGGGGGTGGGCATGTTAAACCGACCAGCACCTGATACTAGCGGTTGGTTGGGTTGGTTATGGTATTGATCTTAGTTGTCATTCATTAACGGGAAATGACAAGGGTTAATTTTTAGGTCGTATGGTATGGTTGGTTAACCCAGTGGCGATAACAATAAAATACCGATGGTCTTTTGGCTAGCTTAGCGGAATAGGCAGCATTTTTGCAATAATAACTGGGTTACATAAGCAGCAATAAGCATCCAATAGGCTATGAATGACGGGCAAGCCAACCGCCTGTTGTACTGGTTAGACGCATAACGTGAACCTAGTGGATGCCAAATTGTGTTTTCGTGCATTTGACGGATACAGGGCAATACCTGAATAATAGGCAATCATCCGCTTGCCCTAAATGCCCATGACCCTCTCCGACAAACAACACCAGCTCCTTGCCCTATTAGCAGACGGGCAATTCCATTCTGGCAGTGCTTTGGCCATTAGCCTTAACATCAGCCGTTCGGCGGTGTGGAAGCAGGTACTAGGCTTGACTGAACTGGGCATCACCTCGGTAGCCGTGCGTGGCAAAGGTTATAAGCTGGATAGGCCCTTGCAACTGCTGGACGCGCCACACATTAACAGCTTGCTCACCGCCCAAAACCAAGCCTTAATCCAATCTTTGCAAGTCGTGCCGCATATTGCCTCGACCAACAGCCATTTGCTGGAACTGGGCAGGCAAAACCGTACCGGAGTGGTTTGTTTTGCCGAACAACAAAGTGCCGGTAAAGGGCGGCGCGGGCGGCAATGGGTGTCGCCTTTTGGCAGCAACATTTACCTGTCCATTTTATGGCGTTACGAACTGCATGGCCCCGATGTGCTGTCCGGTTTAAGCCTAGCCGTTGGTGTGGCGGTGGTACGGGCATTAACATCACTCGGTGTGGCGGGCGTGGGGCTAAAGTGGCCCAATGACCTGATACACCAAGGCAAAAAATTGGGCGGCATCCTGATTGAAGTGTCCGGCGAAAGTGCCGGGCCTTGCTATGCTGTGGTGGGATTGGGTCTTAATGTCCATTTACCCGCCAGCCAAGCCAGCGACATTGATCAGGCGTGGACGGACATTAGCCAGATATTGGGGGCAGCAAACAGCTTATCCAGAAACAGGCTGGCGGCAAGCCTGTTAAACGAACTGTTACCGGTTATCAGCCAATTTGAACACACCGGATTGGCCGCTTTTTTACCGGAATGGCGCAGCTACGACTGCCTGCAAGGCCAAGCCGCCCGCTTGTTTATCGGCAACCAGCATTATTCGGGCACGGTATTGGGCATTGATGACAAGGGCTTATTGCTGTTCGCCAAAGCGGATGGCAACCCACAAGCCTTTGCTTCGGGTGAAGTCAGTTTTAGTGGCTCATGACGAGTTTCCAAAAAAGATGAAGCCAAGCCTAAATTTACTGATTGATTTCGGCAATAGCCGTGTCAAATGGGCCACCGCGCAAGCGGGGCAGCTCAGCAACCAACACGGCTTGGACAACGACCAACTTAGCATTGCCACCCTGCTTGCCCAATGGCACTGTTTGCCCGAACCCGAATATATTGGATTGGCTTGCGTCAGCTCGCCGCAAAGCCTTAACATCGCCAAAGCCGCCGCAGCGGTCTGCTGGCCCAAAGCAAAATTGCTACAGGCGCACTCCCAAGCAGAAGGCTTTGGTGTCCGCAATGCTTATCTGCAACCGGAAAAACTGGGCGTGGACCGCTGGCTGGCATTGATAGCTGCAAGGCAAGCCTTGCAGCCGGTGTGCATTGTCGATTGCGGCACCGCCATCACCTTGGACTTGCTCGACGGGCAAGGTCAGCATCTAGGCGGGTTGATCTGCCCGGGCCTGTCACTGATGAAACAAGCCTTGTCCCAAGGCACACAAGCCTTAGGGTTTGATAGCCAGCAATTCGCCCTGCAACCCGCCAACTTTACCCAAGCGGCTATTGACAGCGGCAGCCTGTTTGCCGCCATTGGCCTGATAGAAGCAACATTAGCCCGACAACACGACCATTTTCAGCTGATTTTAACGGGCGGTGATGCCCAACGCATTGGCGATAACTTAAGCCTTGGCCATACCCTAGATAAGGATTTGGTGTTGCGTGGGCTGGCGTTGGTGGTTGAGGGGCAATAACGCGGGGGCTATGAAGCAGCGCATGACCAAGGCTCAAAGCGTCACCCTAATAGTACGGATAGATTGGCTATCCAAAATAGGCAGGTTGGCTATGGCTTCGCGCAATTTGCCTTCCCAGCTACGGCGCAATTGCAGCATGTAGTCGTCATCGTCATCAAAGCAATAATATTCCGCCAAACTAAAGCTGTCTTTGCGGTACACCAGCATTTCCACTGGCGGCCCGACACTGGCGTTACTGCGGATGGTCGAGTCCATTGACACCAAGCAGCAGCGGGCGGCTTCGTCGATGGAAGTGTTCAACTTAAGGAAACGGTCCAAGATCGGTTTGCCGTATTTGCTCTCGCCAATTTGCAGGAAAGGGGTGTTGGCGGAACTGGTGATGCTGTTGCCTTCGGCATAGATCATATAAGCGCCGTGCGCCTCATCACCAATTTGCCCCGCCAAGATAAACGTTGCCGAGGGATTGAAGGCGGATTGGCCTTGGGCATGGAGATGTTGCTTTTGCTTTTCAACACTGATGCCGCCCAGGTAATCGGCGGCTTCTGACAGGCATTCGACCGTGTTCAGGTTAATTTTGGCATTTTTAAGCTTATCCCGATGCAGTTGCTCCAGCACCGATTGGGTTGTGGCCAAATTGCCCGCACACATTAGGATAATGCTCCGGTCGTCCGTGGTGGCAAACGGGTGCATCTTACTATGGGTGCTGACGTTATCAATCCCTGCATTGGTCCTGGAATCAGACACCAAAATGAGGCCTTCGTTGATAGAAGCTGCAATACAATAGGTCATCGGTTAATTAAATATTCACAAAAACATACGCTATTTTAGCCTAGCCAGCCTTGCTAATCCACAAATACCCCGAAAATTCCCAGAAAATTGCAGTAATACAATGTGGCTAGTGGCTTAATGCCGTTGCCCGGTCAAGCATTATTCAGCGGCTCCACATTAACGGTCATGTCATTTAAAATGCAGCCATAGCCAAATTGGTGGAACACCGACACATCAGCGGCATCACGCCCGAACGCCACAATGACCCGCCCGCCATACAGATTGGCTTGGGTCGGGTCGAAGGTGTACCAATGCCCGCCCACGTAGGCTTCAAACCATGCATGTAAGTCCATCGGCTGCAAGTTTTGCAGATAGCCGACGGCAATCCGCGCCGGAATGCTGATGCTGCGGCACAAGGCAATGCCCAGATGGGCCAGGTCGCGGCATACACCATAGCCGCGATGATGGATTTCTGTTGCTGACAATGGAAAATCACTGGAACCGGGCACATATTGCACCGTATGGCGGATCCACTCGACAATTTTACTCACTTGGTCATAACCCGGCAGGGCATCGGCGATGATTTCCCTAGCCAGTTCGCCAAACCGATCCGATTCGCAATAGCGGCTGGGCAACAAAAACCGCAAAACATCTGACGGTAAATATTGTATCTCAATAAAACCGGCACCGGGGGCCGCTTCGGCGTAACCATCGGCGATCACTTCCGCCGAGCTATGCACCAACAGATAGCCCTTAGGGGCGACCAGCCGTTGGCAAGAGTTGCCGTAGCTGTCAGTGCTTTCCAATATCGGCAGCGTGGGCTTGATGACAAAAGTCTCGCGCACAATCCATTGCCGTATGCCCCGATAAGGGCGCAGCATGAAAATTAACGCGCTCTCGTCTTCAATATAAAAACGTAGGCTACAACTGACTCTGAATTTCATAGGGGCAACAATGGCTTGCCTTACACACCTATAGAGGCGATTTCATCGTAGGCACGTCTAAGCCACAATTTTACCCGTTGCCTTTCCAGCAAACCCAAGCTGTTGGGGTTTCCGGCATCTTTGTTTCTGGCCGCCCAAAAACTGGCGCTACTGCCGTCTATTTTAGTCATGACCGGGGCATGAAGGCGTTTAAGTTTCATCACTTTGGCATTTAAATCCAATGCCCGTTCCAGCACGCCGGAATATTCCAGCAGGTTAAAATCATCATCACGCACTTGGTTAAGCACCAGCACATACTGCAAGCGTGAACCGAATTGGTCCAATAGCCTGTCCAGCAAGTCCACGCAATCTTTGCCGGAATCCATGACATTCCAGTAACACAAGTCAATGCCCAGCTCTTGGGTCAAATCCAGCACCCCCGAATCGTCTATCCATTGCGCCAGCGGATGATGGGTTTGTGATGCCAAATCCACCAAGATGCGGCTATCGGGGTTTTCGGCAGCGGTTTCGATGATGCTGTCCAAGCTTTGGTAATTGTCCACCACGGTGGGCGAGGCAAAGCCGGAGTAGAAACGCAGCAAATTGCCATGCGAGCGGTCGGTGTCAAAACCAATGAACGGGATTTCATGGTCAATCATGTATTGCGCCAACAACCGTGCCATGACGGATTTGCCAACACCGCCTTTTTCACCACCGATAAGATGTACTGTTGTCATTATTTTTCCTCTATTTTTTAATTTATTAGCTAAAAGATGGGGACTTGCCGCAAGGCAAGGTTTACCGGTTTTCCCAAAAATGGGCTTATTGTTCAAGTCGTAACACATCAACAGACACCGCCAAAGTATGTTGCCCACCACCAAAAGCAATGCCTTTTAATGGTGTGACATCGGCAAAATCGCGCCCCCAAGCCAAGGTGATATGCTGGTCTTCAGGCAATTTGTTGTTGGTGGGGTCAAAATCCAGCCAACCGCCACCCGGGATATAAACCGCAAACCACGCATGGGAGGCATCGGCACCGACCAAGCGGGGCTTGCCAGCCGCCGGAATGGTTTCAACATAACCACTGACATAACGCGTGGCAATGCCAAAACTTCGCAAGCAAGCGATCGCCAAATGGGCAAAATCTTGGCACACGCCGCGCCGGTGCGCCAACACTTCCGACAGGGGCGTGGCAATAGTGGTGAAACTGGGGTCGTAAGTAAAATCATTGTAGATGCGCCCCATTAAATCTTGCACCACCTCGACCACAGGCCGGCCTGGCAAAAAAGAGGGCAAGGCGTAATCCGCCAGTTCGGGGCATGAAGTCACCATGGGTGAATCCAACAGATATTGTTTGGCTTGCAGCGTTTCATCGGCCTGATCAGACAGCGGGGCCGTTTGCAACCATTCACGCGCCATTTCCCAAGGCAGTGGATTGTTTAACAGGTTATCCGGCGATAGGGGCAACACTGTCACTTCGCTGATGGCGGAGACAATCAAACGTTTATGGGCTTGCGGAATGGCAAAATAGGACACACGGTTACCGAAAAAATCGAGCCGACCGGTCATTTCCACCGGTGCAGGACTGATCTCAAAACGGCTATAATGGCATTGTTGCCGCCAACATTCACGGGGTTGCAAGCGGGCCTCGTTTTGGCACAGCCCCACCAGCTGGCTATAGTTGTAGGTGGTGGTATGAGTAATACGGTATTTCATAACTCATCCTCGCCGGGTGGGTTGGCCATCAGCAATTGTGAGGTTTGCGAGTGGCTAAAATAAGACTCGGCAATCACATCTGCAAGCCGCCACAAGTCCTTAGTGATGCCTGCCAACAATGCCTCCAGCACAACGTAAACGCCGCCATCCTCAGGGCACTGCAATAAATCGGCAATCTTGCATAAGCGTACATCAGTATAGACTTTTAAGATTAAGCGTTCTTCCTCGCTTAACTGGCAGCCTCTGCATTCTTTAGGCAAGGCATTAATGTGCACAGAAAGCTGGCTTAACTGATAGGCTATTGAGCGCGGGTGGGTTTCATCCAGCAGCAATAACGCCAATACCATCGGCAACTGGATGCTGGAACGGTAGCGGCGCAAATAAATGGTCAGGCTATCGGTTGAAATCAACACTGATTCCAGCACTTGGCTCAGCAACGCCTCTTCATGGCGCAACGCCAGTGTTGCCCGCAATAACGAGGCCAACACTACGGCCCGCTCCAGCCTGCGCCCGCTGTCCAGCATCAGCCAACCGGCCTCGCGGGTGAGGCTTTCGGTTATCAAACCGCTGAATGCCACAATGCCGGTGACCAGTTCATCCAAATGGGCTTGCAACTGGTCAAAGGCAATATCCGCATTGACCACCTTTTGTTCCCAGCGCCGATGGATGTTATCAACGCTGCGCCAGGTATCCTGCGACCATAAATCACGGATGCTGAATGCGGAGTTAAAAAAGCCGTTGATATTGGCGGAAAGCGACCCTAAGCGATGGCCATCTTTCACCAAAGACAGTAATTCGGCTTGCGGGGCTTTTAACAATTGCTCGCTGCCACCGACAAACCCAGGATAGATGCCGGTGATATGCGTCAAGGTTTTTAGCAACACTTGCAAGCATTTTACATCAATCTCATCTTGAAACTCATACACTTCCCATATTTTCTGCACAATCGTCTTCAGCACCCGGCTTTC
>CAJAWH010000164.1 GCA_903945605.1 uncultured Methylococcaceae bacterium
CCCAACACATATATGGTCGGCGCCTTGGTTTTGTTTAACAGCACCACCTCTTCCAGACCAATAGCACTGTCGGTACACAAAGACGCGCCATCTTTACTGTCACCGTCAAAAACGGTAAAAGCCAAATCCTCCTTGTTCATGCTGTCAATCAGCCGCATCATTTTGCCGCCGGATTTACTGCCGTCGTTGTTTTTTGCATAAGGCACATCACCCCACAGCGCGAATGAGAAGGTTTGCGCCACGGCGGCAACCGGCAGGCTTGCCAAGCAGCCCGCCAGTAGATAAATAACCCTATTTTTCATGATCTGGCCTCTATTCAGTGCCTCGCCCAGTCGCAAGCCAAGTCTGCGTCCTGCATCAAGACAAGGCCATAAAGCCTTTCAGCAAATCCGCTGCTTTTGCCATACCCAATTGCAGGTTATGCTCAATTTCCGCCATGCTGATTTCACCTTCGGTTTTGCCCGCCGCCCAGTTGGCAATAACCGACAAGGAGGCATATTCCATGCCCAGCTCTCTGGCAAGGGCCGCTTCCGGCATCCCGGTCATGCCCACCAAGTCGCAGCCGTCCTGCTCCATACGCCTGATTTCGGCAATAGTCTCCAGCCGTGGCCCTTGGGTGCAACCGTAAGTGGCAGTTTCGCTGATAGATAAACCCACCTGCTGGGCAGCGGCAATCAGTTCCGCCCTTAATTTGGCGTGATATGGAAAGCTAAAGTCGATATGGGTCAGCGGGAAATTGTCATCGGCAAAAAAAGTATGCTTGCGCCCGTAACTGTAATCGATGATTTGATCTGGTATGGCAATATGCCCCGGTGCCATTGAAGTGGTGATGCCACCTACCGCCGCCACAGCGATAATACGCTCAACGCCCAGTTGCTTTAAACCCCAAATATTGGCGCAATAATTGATGTTATGTGGCGGGATGCGGTGCGGATTGCCATGCCGGGCCAAAAAAACCACACGTTTGCCAAACAGCTCCCCAGTGATAAATTCGGCTGAGGCCGCACCGTAAGGGGTTGCCAGCGTTTCGCGCTTGCTGATGGTCAGGCCGCCCAATTGGGTCAGGCCGGTGCCGCCAATAATGGCTAAATGAGTCATTGTTCAAGCTCCTCTTGGTGACAGGCGTAAATGCCCGCTGCATTGCGTAAATAACCTTTGTAATCCATGCCATAACCAAACAAATAACGGTTTGCCACCGTTAGGCCGACAAAATCCGCCGCGATCGGCTTGCTGTGACCCAGCGTTTTGTCCAGCAATACGGCACTATAAACCGCCGCAGCATCTTGATCTTTGCAGTATTGGCGGATAGCCGCCAAAGTGATGCCTTCATCAAGGATGTCATCAATTATTAGTACAGTGCGGCCTGCCAAGCTGGCTTGCGGTGTCAACAACCAAGCAATGTTACCGCCCGATGTCTGGTTTTGGTAACGGCTGGCATTAATGGCATCAATAGTAAGCGGCATGGTCAGACGGGTGATCAGCTTGCCCGCCGTGACAATGCCCCCGTTCAGCACACACAGCACCAACAAGTTGCTGTCCGCCAATTGGCTGTTAATGGCAGCCGCCATATTATCCAGAGCGGCTTCCACCTGCAGTTCGCTATACAATAAATCAGCCGTGGCTTGTATGCGTTTTATTTCATCAAGCATGATGGTCACTCAATTGTTGGATTAAGGTGACGGTCTGTTGCCATTGTGCGTTGGTCAACAACTCGCTGCGTTGCCACTGCCGCCGCCCTTGCATGGCCAATAGGCGTTGTTCGCGGACAGGGTTATCCATAATAGGCAAGGCTTCCAGCACTTGTTCGGCGGCAGCCGGATTATTGCACACCAACAGCATGTCGCAACCTGCCTGTTGGGCAAGCTTGGCACGATCGGGAAAATCCCCCGCACCGGCAGCTCCTGCCATGCTCAAATCATCGCTGAACACCACACCATTAAAAGCCAATTCCTGCCGCAAAACCTGTTGTATCCAAAAGGCCGAAAATCCTGCAGGGTTGCCATCAATCGCCGGATACAAGACATGCGCGGGCATAATCCCTTCCAAGCCTTCGCTGATGAGTTGCCGGAACGGCATGAGGTCTTTGGCACGAATGCTGTCCAAATCACGCTCATCCACCGGCAAGGTCAGGTGGGAATCCAGCGCCACCGCACCATGCCCCGGAAAATGCTTGCCGGTTGCCGCCATGCCAGCCGCATTCATGCCACGGCGGAAAGCACTGGACAATTGTGTGGCTTGCCTAGCATCACTGGCAAACGAACGATCGCCAATAATTTGGCTAACCCCGCAATCAATATCCAGCACGGGGGCAAAACTGAAATCAACACCGACCGCCAACAATTCTGCTGCCATCAGCCACCCCGCCGGTTCTGCCAATTCGGGTGCAGCAAGGTAAGCGGCAGCCGGCGGTAAGCGGGTAAAGCCGTTTTGGAAACGCTGCACCCGCCCCCCTTCTTGATCGACGGCAATCAGAAGGGTGCCATTACGGGCTGCGCGAATCGCGGCAATCAGTTCGATGGCTTGTGTGGGGTCTTGGTAATTCCGGGCAAACAAAATCACCGCCCCCGTGTTGGGGTGGCGGAGCATTTCTTGTTCTTGTCCGGTCAGCGTCAGGCCCGCCACATCAATCATGACAGGGCCAATAGGTAGGGGCTTACTCATTAGGGTCAGGGCATGGGCCGCAATAAGGCACTTAAAGTGATTGGATAATACATAAGTTTACTGGTTATTTGCCGCCAGCAAAAAGTTTTTGTGCAGTAAACGCACATTTTCAGTGCGCCAAACGGGAAACGCCCTGTCAAGTAAACGGCTGCTTTAATTTGGTGGCTTTAATACAGCCCTAATTGCAAACGCGCCACATCAGACATCATATCCCTTGACCACGGCGGGTCCAGCACTACCTCAACCGCCACACTAGCCACGCCCGGCAAGGCACGGATAGCTTTTTCCACATCACCTTGGATAACCGGCCCCATACCGCAGCCAGGCGCGGTCAAGGTCATCATGACATTGACCGTATGCTTGCTGGGATCGTTAGTTTGCGGTGTCACCTTACATTCGTAAACCAAACCCAATTCGACAATATTGACGGGTATTTCAGGGTCATAAACTGTCCGCAACACATCCCAACAGTTTTGTTCGATGGTTTGAGCATCAGTTTCGCTAGCCAGTGCTGGCTGGGGCGGCGGCTCTTTGCCCAGTGCATCGGCATCGGCACTGGCAATCCGTACCATGTGTCCGTAGGCGGTCACTACCGTATAGTTACTGCCTAATGCCTGATGGATAGTCACCAGCTCGCCTTTGTCCAAGGTGCTGGTATGGCCATCGGGTACCATCACCACATTGACATTACGGGTTAAAACCACTTCTTCTCTTTCTGCCATAACGGTGCTTATAAATGAAAAGTACGGGCATCAATCACTTGCCCGCTAATGCCTTGGCTTTGTGGGCCAAATAAATACAGGTAAACCGCCGCCAGTTCCGACATGGCCGGCAACCTGCTTTTGTCTTCGGCGGGGTAAGCGCGTTTTCTAAATGGTGAATCGACCGGCCCAGGGATCAGCGTGTTGACACGGACATGCGCTTGGGTTTGTAGTTCTTCTGCCAATAGCTTGGCAAAACCTTCCAATGCCATTTTTGATACACCATAAGCACCTGAATAGGCTTGAGCCTGGCGTGCCGAAGAATCTGAGGTAAACACAATCGAGGCGTGCGTGCTTTGTTGCAACAGCGGCAACAACATACGCGTCAGTATGAACGGGGCGTTTAAATTGACATTTAAGGCATGTCCCCATTCCTTAGTGCCGTGCTGGGCAATCGGCGTAAAAGCGCTGAATTCCACCGCTGAATGCAACAAGCCTTGCAACGTGCCATATTTCTCGGCAATACGCCCCGCCAATTCATAGTAGTCGTTCTCGCTGGCACCCGCCAAATCAAAGGGATACATGACGGGTTCTTTGCCGTTAGCCGCCACTATGGCATCATAAACCGCTTCCAGCTTGGCAATTTTATTGTCCAGCAGTATCACATCGGCACCGCGAGCCGCCAACGCCACTGCCGCAGTACCGCCAAGGCCACCACCCGCGCCGGTGATTAAAATAGTCTGGTGGGTCAGCGGCATAAGGCGGTTTTTATCCAATCAGTAAGATGGTCAGGCGATGCTATCAGCGCGTCCGCGCCCCAAGTCTCGGGTTGGTCATCGGGTTTCAGGTAGCCATACAGAGCAGCCAAGGTTTTCATCTGGGCAGTTTTTCCGGCAACAATGTCGTGGCTGGCATCACCGATATAAACGCATTGTTGCGGGTTGACCTCGGCAATCCGGCAAGCCGCCAACATCGGCGCCACATGCGGCTTAGCATGGGCAGTGCTGTCACCGCTGATAATGCAAGCTGCGCGGCTGGTCAGATCAAGGGCCGCCATCAAGGGTTCAGTAAAGCGCTTGCGTTTATTGGTCACCACCCCCCACTTCAAGCCTTCGTCCTCAATCAAGGCCAAGGTATCTAAAATACCGGCAAAAAAATGGCTATGTTCGGCAATATTGTCTTGGTAAAAATTCAGCGCCGTTTCCAAAATATCCGCTTGCTGGCTGTCATTGGCATTATCACCAACACTGGCTTTTATCATTGCCGCCGCGCCATAAGAGATATACGGTGTCACCTTGCCAACATCAGCCAAAGGGTAATCATGCACGCTCAGCGCCTTATTTAAACAAGCCACCAAATCCGGTGCGGTATCCACCAAGGTGCCGTCCAAATCAAACAGCACACACGATAATTCAAATGTCACGGACATAATTATTGGGGGCGCCTAAACGCAGCCAAGTAGTTGACTTCAATATCTTTGCCCAAGCTAAACTGCTTGTTGAACGGATTGTATTCAATACCCACCAAGCCTTGCAATTGCAAACCGGCATGACGGGCGGACTGGCATAATTCCGAAGGCTTAATGAAGGTCTTAAAATCATGCGTGCCTTTGGGCAACATTTGCAAAACATGCTCGGCAGCGACAATAGCCAATAGATACGCTTTTGACTTGCGGTTCAGGGTAGAGAAATACACCATGCCACCGGGCTTGACCATTGCCGCACAGCTGTCAATAATGGCAGCCGGGTCGGGGACATGCTCAAGCATCTCCATGCAAGTGACCGCATCAAAACTGTCCGGCTGCTGCGCCGCCATATTTTCGGCGCTGATTTTTTGGTAATGGGCGTTAACCCCCGTTTCAAGGCCATGCAAATCAGCAACGTCTATCAATTCTTCACTCAGGTCTATGCCGGTGGCATCAGCACCTTGCCGCGCCAAGGCTTCGGTCAAAATGCCGCCACCACAACCCACGTCAATCACCCGTTTTCCTGATAAATTAATATATTTCTCAATAAATTGCAGGCGCAAGGGATTAATGTCATGCAAGGTTTTGAACTCCCCTTGCGGGTCCCACCAGCGTTCCGCCATAGAACCGAATTTGTGAATTTCGTGCAAATGCACGTTGTCTGTTGCGATCATAGCGCATTATCCTCTTTCTATGACTATAGTTTACTATATTACTGGGTTATTCGTCATCTGCTGGCGCGATAACAAGGCAATAGCGGGGCAGTTGCCCGGTTTTGCCTATTAAATTGGCAACAAATTGTATTCGATTATTAGTCATCCGATTAGGCTTTATTACTGGCCCCAAACACCATCAGTCAGGCAATAAGCCATTGATTGGGGGAAAAGGCTTAATGTTACCGGTACATAAGCATTCATTATGGACTCTGGCGGTGGCTGCAATTGGCCTTGCAATAATAACGGCAACTTAACAAATAGTGTAATGGTGGATGTCATTTTTTTGTCCAACCGTTATAATAACCCTCTTTTTTGTCCCGGTTTTACGTTCCGGCTTACATTAAGGAATTTATTTATGCATCATCCTATTGTTGTCTGTGCGCTGTACAAATTTGTCACTTTGCCGCATTTCCAATCCTTACGCCAGCCGCTGCTTAATCTAATGGAGCGGCAAAATATCCGTGGCACATTGCTGTTGGCCCAAGAGGGCATCAACGGCACAGTGGCGGGTTCCCGGCAAGCCATTGACAGCTTGTTGAATTGGTTTAAAACTGAGCCGTTATTGGCGGATGTCGATTATAAAGAATCTTATACCGACAAACCGCCGTTCAACCGCGCTAAGGTCAAGCTGAAAAAAGAAATTGTCACGCTAGGTATTGAGGGCATTGACCCTTTAAGGGTGGTCGGCACTTATGTTGCGCCACAGGATTGGAATAATCTGATTTCAGATCCCGATGTGATTGTGGTCGATACCCGTAACGATTACGAATATCAGGTGGGCACGTTTAAAAACGCCATTAACCCCAATACCGACAGTTTCCGTGAGTTCCCTGAATTCGTCAAACAGCACCTAGACCCCAGTAAGCACAAAAAGGTTGCCATGTTTTGCACTGGCGGCATCCGTTGCGAGAAATCCACAGCCTATTTGAAAGAACAGGGATTTACTGAGGTTTACCACTTGAAAGGTGGTATTTTGAAATACTTGGAAGAAGTGCCACCGCAAGAAACATTATGGCAAGGCGAATGCTTTGTTTTCGATGAACGGGTGACGGTTAACCTGCAATTGGAAAAAGGCCAATACGACCAATGCCATGCCTGCCGTATGCCAATTACCGAACAAGACAAGACCAGCGAGCATTACCAGCAAGGGGTCAGTTGCCCACATTGTTTTGATAAGGTCAGCCAAGACCGCAAAATACGTTTTATAGAACGGGAAAAGCAAGTGCAACTGGCCAAACAGCGCGGAGAAGCCCATATCGGTTCGGATGCCGCCAAAGCGTTGCAAGCAAAACGGCAAGCGAAGCATAAAAGATTGGCCAGCAAGATGCTGGCGGCTAGCGTGTAACCATAACAGAAATTACACTACACATTGGCTGCGTAGCCGGATAAAGCGAAGCGGAATCCAAGGCTGCGTGGCGCAGTCGCTCCGTATTCCGCTGGGCTTCATACCTATATGGCGTACAAAAACGAATTTTTGTACGCCATTGCGGATATTATTTAATAAACAACATTTCTTGATAAGTAGGGAAAGGCCATAACTCATCAGCCACTTCGCCTTCCAGCGCGTCGGCAGACAAACGCACCTCATCCATTAGCGGACGGATGGTTTTGGCGCAGAACTGCATGTGTTCTTCAGGGGTGGCAAAATCGTGTTGGGCAATAGCCGCTGTCAATTTTTCCACCGATGCCATTAAGGTATCCACCAAACCGGATACTTTAGTTAAACTGCCAGTATCCAACTCAACACCCAAGCCTTTCAGGCCAGTGAATGTGGCAGAAAGGGCTGACAAATAGCTCATTGCCGCCGGATAAATAGCGGTTTTAGCCATACTGACCACCAGTTTGGCTTCCACCTCTATTGCCAAAATATATTGCTCGGCGTAAATTTCGAAACGGCTGGCCAATTCTACCGGTGTCAACACGCCTAGACGGTCAAACAACTCTTCCACATAGGCTTCTTTTAAAACTGGCAAAGCATCCGCACCAGTCCGCAGGTTTAACAAACCACGCTCTTCCACGGCCATTTTATGCCATTCGGCGGAATACCCATTGCCGCCAAACACGACCGCGCCATGCTTATCAGCGATGGTTTTCAGTACTCCCAATATAACGGCATCCAGTGCTGTACCTTTGGCCAGTTCCGCTTCCATTTCATCCGCCAGCCAATTCAACGAGTCTGCCAACATGGTGTTCATCACCACCAGCGGGCCGGCAACCGATTGGCCTGAACCCACCGCGCGGAACTCAAAACGGTTGCCGGTAAAGGCAAACGGCGAAGTACGGTTACGGTCTCCGGCATCTTTGTCAAAAACAGGCAGGGTGTTAAGGCCTAAATCCATCACGCCCGCGTTGAGGGAGCTGTTAATTTCACCATTTTTAATTTGCTCAAACACATTGTCCAGTTGCGATCCCAGATAAACCGACATAATGGCAGGCGGCGCTTCATTGGCACCTAAGCGATGGTCATTGCTGGCGGTGGCAATCGCGGCACGCAACACAGGGCCGTATTTATGCACACCACGGATAACTGCCGCACAAAACAGTAAAAACTGGGAATTGCTGTGCGGGGTGCTGCCGGGATCCAACAAGTTGCCTTGGGTGGCGTTGCCGACCGACCAGTTGACGTGCTTACCTGAACCATTGACACCTTTGAAAGGTTTTTCATGCAGCAAACACACCAAGCCGTGGCGTTTGGCGGTATTTTTTAGCACGGTCATCAGCAGTTGTTGATGGTCGGTGGCAACGTTGGCGGCTTCAAAAACCGGAGCGATCTCAAACTGTCCCGGCGCCACTTCGTTATGGCGGGTTTTGGCGGGGATGCCCAAGCGGTACAATTGCTCTTCAACATCTTGCATGAACACTTGCACCCGCTCAGGGATTGCACCGAAATAATGGTCATCAAATTGCTGGCCTTTAGCAGGTGGCGCACCAAACAGGGTACGGCCCGCCAATAATAAGTCCGGACGGCTGTTGACAAAATTGGCATCGACCAAAAAATATTCCTGCTCAGCACCGCAACTGGAATTGACAGGGGCAATATCAGTATGGCCCAGCAAGGACAAAACCCGTTGGGCGGCAGTGTTCATAGCATGGTTGGCGCGTAACAGCGGCGTTTTTTTGTCCAATGCTTCGCCAGTCCAAGAAACAAACACCGTCGGGATACATAACGTTGCACCATTGTCAGTGGTCATGATGTAAGCGGGGCTGGTGACATCCCAAGCGGTATAGCCACGCGCCTCAAAAGTGGAACGTATACCGCCATTAGGGAAGGACGAGCCATCCGGTTCGCCTTGCACCAATACTTTTCCGCTAAATTCGGAAATGACCGTGCCATCACTCTGCACCGAAATGAAGCCGTCGTGCTTTTCGGCGGAAAGGTTGGTTAGCGGATAAAAAACATGTGCATAATACATAGCCCCCTTACTGATCGCCCAATCTTTCATGGCCACTGCCACCACATTGGCAATGGACACATCCAGCTGGTCGCCTGCCTCGATGGTTTTTTTCAGTGACTTGAAAATGTCCTTGGGCAAGCTGGCTTTCATTTTGTTTAGGGTGAAAACATCGCTGGCCCATAAGCTTTCTAAAGGCTGTGAAGGTGTCACTGGCAATGGCTGGCGACTGGTGATGTGTTGGATAGCTTGGACACGTTTGGCATTTCCGCTCATTTGGTTTCTCCGACGTTGCAAAATCTGATCAATAGGGTTGGCGTTTTTGATGACTGACAGCCATGTTGGTGCTGCAAACGGCTTACACTAGTTTACCGGTTGATAGCCTTGGACTATCCCGTCAGACTGATTATCAAGCAATTTTAATGCCCAAAAAGACGCTCAATTAAGCTGTTGATTTTTTGATGATGGTGATAAGATTTTGAGAGTGGCATTATTTTTAGCCATTTTCCGCATCTTGTATGCCCAGATAAGGTGCATGGAACGGCGGAATAAGGTGCAAGTGCGGGGATGGTTTATCTGGAATCCACTACGCCAAGATGAGCGTACGTTCCCTGAGCGAAGTCGAAGGGAGGTGATGCTTGGGCGAGTAATGAAATATGGCTTCGGCTACGCTCAGCCAACGTGTTGCGTAATTAAAGTGCAAGGACGGAAAACAGCAGGCTTACTGGATGACCTGTATAAAGGTTTCACCTTCCCTAATCATGCCCATATCTTCGCGGGCGTGTTCTTCAAGGCTTTCTTGGCCTTCTTTTAAATCCACAATTTCTGCCCTCAAGGCATCGTTGCGCTGTTTTTTTTCTTCTGCAATCTTTTTCAGCTCATCCAATTGTAACTGGTAGGCCTTGATTTCTTTTATGCTGCCATCACCCTCCCATAAGCGGTATTGCAACATGGCTATCAGCGACAACAAAAAAGGAATGAGTATTTTCATGGCCTACTTCAAATAGTGGTAATCGGGCCAGTTGCCCGGCCCGACACTAAAGCGCAACCAGCGGGGGACTACCCCGCCGTGCAGACGATTAAAGCATTTTAAACGCGCTACGGCCTGCGTAAACAGCCAATTCACCCAATTCTTCTTCGATTTTCATCAAACGGTTGTATTTGGCAACACGGTCAGAACGGCTCAAAGAACCGGTTTTAATTTGACCGGTACCGGTTGCCACCGCCAAATCGGCAATAGTGGTGTCTTCGGTTTCGCCGGAACGGTGCGAAACCACGGCGGTGTAACCCGCTGCGTGGGCCATATCAATAGCCGCCAATGTTTCGGTCAATGTGCCAATCTGGTTGACTTTAATCAAGATTGAATTGGCAATGCCTTTATCAATACCTTGTTTAAGGATTTTTGGGTTGGTCACAAACAAATCATCACCTACTAATTGGATTTTGCCGCCCAATTTTTCGGTCAACAATTTCCAGCCATCCCAATCGTTTTCGTCAAAACCATCTTCGATGCTGATAATCGGATACTTGCTGACCCAATCAACAAAAAAATCGGCCATTTGTTCGGAAGTGTAGGTTTTACTCTCAGAAGCCAAATTGTAAATGTTGTCGGCGTAATATTCTGAAGCGGCGGCATCCAACCCCAAGAAGATATCAACACCTGGCTTATAACCAGCTTGTTCAATAGCTTGTAGGATAACACTAATGGCTTCTTCGTTGGACGACAGGTTAGGCGCGAAACCACCCTCATCCCCAACGGTGGTTGCCAAGCCTTTAGATTTTAGGACTTTGCTCAGGTTGTGGAAAACTTCCGCGCCGTAACGGATAGCTTCGCGGAAACTGGGGGCACCAACCGGCAAAATCATGAATTCTTGCAAATCAACGCTGTTGTCGGCATGAGAACCACCGTTGATGATGTTCATCATAGGCACAGGCAAAACAAATTTGCCGGTTTTGTTCAAATGGCGATATAACGGCACGCCCGCTTCTTTTGCCGCCGCATGGGCAGCCGCCATAGAAACCGCCAACAGTGCGTTGGCACCCAGACGGGCTTTGCTTTCTGTACCATCTAAGGCGATCATTTTGTTGTCGATGCCCGCTTGGTCAGCCACATCCATTCCGATAACAGCATTACGGATTTCGGTGCGCACATTGTTGACGGCGTTCAATACACCTTTGCCCAAAAAACGCGCCTTGTCACCATCACGCAATTCGATCGCTTCACGCTCGCCAGTGGATGCACCTGATGGCACCATTGCGCTGCCGATAATGCCCGATTCCAAGATAACATCGGCTTCTAAGGTTGGGTTGCCGCGTGAATCTAAAATTTCTCTGGCTTTAATGTCTACGATTTTGCTCATGTTTTGAAAGGCTCCAAAGGAAGTTATACAGGGGGTAAGTTATAAGGGATGCAGCTTAACCACATACCTGGTTTGAAAAATTAGCTGGCTAGGAACACATCATAGCTGTCCAATTGCCGTGGTTCAGTTGTCCACCCGCTTGGGAATCAACGATTTAATTTTCAGGTGATAACCGCGTGCTGTGTGGTTTAATTCAAAATCGACTATCACCCGTTCATCGTTGGGATACAGCTCATCCTTGCGGTGAACCAGATCGGCCAAAATAGTGGTCATAATAACCGAGTCCGGTGGTTCTGCATGACCAATATCTGGGGCGCTTAAAACATTGCTGGCTTCTTGCGCCCAATAGAGCCGATCATCCGGCAATGCTTTTGCCAATGCGTCCTGCATTTTTTGCACTCGGGTATCAACATCCGTTGCCAAGGCAATGTTCCATGCGGTGACCGCCAAACCAACAAGGTTACGAAAACCCTCAAAGCCCAAGTCATCATCGTAGGGTTTGCACAGATGGTCAATGGCATCTGACAATTTGACGCCGCCATATTTCTGTTGGGTCGATTTTTGTAAGCGTTGCTGGTGTTTCCTACGGCTAGCTTTGCCCATTACAAGCTCTAATACTAATGCGGTTACGGTAAATTTATCATAAGAGGCATCACTTCAGCTTCAGCCTTTAAAGCCATTATTCTTTGAACAATGCTTCCAAATCAATAGCCAAGTCTGGGAATATGTACGGCACAGCAATATCATCCCCTGCATAACTGTTGGTCAGTTGGTATTGGTCAGTTTGTCCATTAAGCACAAATTGATTGATGACCTGTTCGTAAGGGAATACCAGCCAATACTCCTTTACGCCGCTTTCGGCATAAAGTGCATGTTTGGTTTTGACTTCTTTCTTTGAATTGCCTTTGGATAATATCTCAATAATCCAATCGGGCGCACCATTGCAACCTTGTTCATCCAGTTTATCCGGGTCGCAAATCACGCAAATATCAGGTTGCACGACCGTGGTGATTTCCCTGTTGGCTAGCAAGGATTGGTTACGGTTGTATAAACGGACATCGAACGGTGCGGCAAAAGCACTGCATGTTTTATTTTCAAAGTAATTGAACAGCCGCCCGCTGAAGCGCCATGAGATACGCTGATGCTTAACATTGGGTGCAGGCGACATCAATTGGACGTTGCCTTTAATCAATTCCACCGTTTCATTTAAATGCCATGTCAAATAATCGGCATAACTGTAGCTGCCCTTAAGATCAAGTTGCGACAGTTTGGTGATGGTGGGCATAGCGATCAGTTATAAAGGTGTTACAGGGTGTCCTCAATAAAAGGCCGGCGTTTTACCGCTTTGTCCAAGACCATCAAAGTTTCCAACAACTCCAACATGCGATGCAAAGGCCAAGAATTGGGGCCGTCGCTTTTGGCTTGGGCGGGGTTGGGGTGGGTCTCCATAAACAAGCCAGCAATCCCGACCGCCACTGCCGCCCGTGCCAAAACAGGGACGAACTCGCGCTGCCCACCTGAACAATTGCCTTGTCCTCCAGGTAGCTGTACCGAATGGGTGGCATCAAACACCACTGGGCAATCGGTCGCCCGCATCACCGCCAAGGAACGCATATCAGAAACCAAATTATTGTAGCCAAACGATACGCCGCGCTCGCACACCATAATGTGCTGGTTACCGGTTGCTTTGGCTTTACTGGCGACATTAGCCATATCCCAAGGGGCAAGGAACTGGCCTTTTTTAATATTCACCGGTTTGCCCAATGCAGCAACGCGCTGGATAAAATTAGTCTGGCGACATAAAAAAGCGGGGGTTTGCAGCACATCGACAACATCGGCGACTTCCGCAAGCGGTGTATCTTCATGAACATCAGTCAATACCGGTACACCAATTTGTTTTTTGACTTTAGCCAATATTGCCAAACCACGTTCCGTGCCTAAACCGCGGAAGCTTTCATGGGAAGAGCGGTTGGCTTTGTCGAACGATGATTTATAGATAAACGGAATGCCCAGTTGTGTAGTGATCTCTTTAAGAAACCCCGCCGTATCCAAAGCCAGTTGTTCGCTTTCTATGACACAAGGCCCGGCGATTAAAAATAAAGGTTGGTCTTGGCCAACTTTAAATCCGCATAATTGCATGAATGTTCTCGTTTGTAATATAAAAAAGATAGCTTGGGCGGATCATTAGCCGTCCATACAGTTTTCAAAAATTCCGGTCAAATTAATTGCCAAGTCAGATAATCGGCATAGCTATAAGTTTGCTTTAAATCCAATTGCAATAGTCTGATGAATATTTGCAACGACTGGATTGGTAAAAACAGGCTATATAGCAAGTATTTCATCTTGCCCGACATCCATCGCTTTTGATATGGCAATTTCAATGGTTTGGTGCGCAAACTGTGCATTTATTGCAGCAATAAAATTTTCGTTTAACTCATCACTATGAAGCGTGTAAACCGCCTGCATTGCGCCACCCTCTAAAGTACGTTTCAACCCAAAGCAAAAACCACTAACCGTCTATACTGATGCCCCGCAAACCGATTATTGCCCTGATTTATGCTTAAGCGCCGCCGCCACAAAACCAGAAAACAGCGGATGGCCTCGGCGTGGTGTAGACGTAAATTCTGGGTGGAACTGGCAAGCCAAGAACCAAGGGTGTTCGGGTATTTCTATCACTTCCACCAAGCGCCCATCGATGGATTTTCCGGAAAAACGCATCCCCGCCTGTTCCAATACATTGATATAGTAGTTGTTAAATTCATAGCGATGGCGATGGCGTTCTGTTATGACATCTTTTTGATACAGCTGGAATGCCAAAGAATCCGCTTGCAGACGGCATTGCTGGGCGCCCAAACGCATCGAACCACCCAAATCAGAATTTTCATCACGTACTTCCAGTTTGCCGCAATCGGCTTGCCATTCGGTGATCAGGCCAATGACGGGGTGGGGGGTATGGGGCAAAAATTCGCTGCTATGGGCACCTTCCAAGCCCGCCCGATCACGGGCAAACTCAATCACCGCAACCTGCATCCCTAAGCAAATACCCAGATAAGGGATGTTGTTTTCACGCGCAAAACGCACCGTGGCTATCTTGCCTTCAATGCCTCGTTCGCCAAAGCCTCCAGGCACCAGTATGGCATCCAACGGTTTCAGACGGGCAACGCCTTCATCTTGGATAGTTTCCGAGTCAATGTACTCAATCTTAACTTTGATGCGGGTATGGATACCCGCATGTATCAGAGCCTCACTGAGTGACTTATAGGCATCGGAATGGTCAACATATTTTCCGACAATGCCCACTACCACCTCATCACTCGGGTGCGCGAGGCCTTCCAATACATTGTGCCATTCGCCCAAATCGGCAGGTGGGGCGTTAATCCTTAACTTGTTGATGACAATGTCATCCAAGCCTTGTTGGTGCAACAATAACGGTATCCGGTAGATAGAATCGGCATCGACTGCAAAAATGACCGCTTTTTCCTCCACATTGGTGAACAGTGCTATTTTGCGCCGGTCACTGGCAGGAATTTCTTGCTCCGAGCGACAAATCAGAATGTCCGGCTGGATACCAATGCTACGCAATTCTTTAACCGAATGCTGGGTAGGTTTGGTTTTAATTTCGCCAGCGGAACGGATATACGGCACCAGCGTCAGGTGGATGAACAAGGAACGCTCTGTACCCAATTCAAAGCGCATTTGCCGGATGGCTTCCAAAAACGGCAGCGATTCAATATCACCCACCGTACCACCCACTTCAATCAACGCCACGTCCACGCCGTTGGCATTCGGTGAGGATCGCCCGCCGGACTCCAGGGTATCACCGGCACTTTGGTAGATACGGCTTTTGATTTCATCGGTGATGTGCGGGATAACTTGCACGGTCGCACCGAGATATTCACCTTTGCGTTCACGGCGCAATACCGTGTCATAGACTTGACCGGTGGTGAAGTTATTTTTTTTGGTCATGGTGGTTTTTAAAAACCGCTCATAATGCCCCAAGTCGAGGTCGGTCTCCGCACCGTCTTCGGTGACAAACACTTCACCATGCTGAAACGGGCTCATCGTACCGGGATCAACATTGATATAAGGGTCCAGCTTCGTCATAGTGACCTTAAGGCCCCGGGCTTCTAAAATGGCCGCCAGCGATGACGCCGCAATGCCCTTGCCTAGCGACGATACAACACCACCCGTAATGAAAATATATTTTGTCATGGAAAAAAGTTTATGGATGACCCAGTATTCGTTTGACACGCCTTTATTTTATGGGGCATTTTAATCGACTACGGCGAGTTCGTCATGATGTTTTGGGAATTTATCCGGCCAATTTTGAAAATTGGCTGCTATGGCCTATCAAGCTGACCAACAAAAAACCCCTTTGCCTCTGGCAAAGGGGTCTTGTAAAAAACACCGCACATCAACACCACGCCAATGTTTAAGCGCTGGTATTGGTGCCGGTTGTTACCACAGACTAGCTTTAAGGTGTCAGCCCTTCGCCGACAACAATCACTTTAAGTGCGTTGGTGCCGCCTTTTACCCCGTTCAGATCACCTTTGGTGATAATGAATTTATCGCCATCTTTGGCAATGTTCCAAGCCCTAAGCTCTTTGACAACATTGCGGTTAACCTCGGCATGGTCTTGTGAGTCACCCAATTGAAAATACATTGGGAATACGCCACGGAACAAAGTGGCTTTGCCTAAGGTTTCTTCCACGCCGCTAAAGGCAAAGATAGGGATGCCGGAACTGATACGCGACATCCACAGGGGCGTGGAGCCTGATTCGGTCAGTGCCACAATGCCTTTGACTTTGGTATGGTTGGCCAAATACATGGCAGACATGGCGATGGCTTCATCATCGCGGTCAAACTGAATATTCACACGGTGATCGGACACCCGCACGATAGGCTGTTTTTCCGCCTCTATGCAAATCCGGTGCATCGCTTCCACAGCCTTGACGGGGTGTTTGCCGGATGCAGTTTCTGCCGACAACATAATGACATCAGTGCCGTCATACACAGCATTGGCGACATCAAACACCTCTGCACGGGTAGGGATGGGGTTTTCAATCATCGACTCCATCATTTGGGTTGCAGTGATTGCCACCCGATTGAGTTCGCGGGTACGCTTAATCAGCTTTTTCTGGATAGCAGGCAAATTGGCATCACCAATTTCCACACCCAAATCACCACGCGCCACCATCACGGCATCAGATGCCAAGATAATTTCGTCCATCACCGGATCAACAATCGCTTCGGCCCGCTCAACTTTAGAGACAATACCCGCAAAACAACCTTCCGCTTCCAACAAGCGCCGCGCTTCGTTCAAGTCCTCCGCGCAACGGGGGAAAGAAACAGCCACATAATCACATTTGATTTTACCAATGGTGACAATGTCTTCTTTATCCTTATCAGTCAATGCCGCAGCCGAAAGGCCACCACCCAACAGGTTGATACCTTTGTTGTTGGACAAATCACCACCCACGGCAACCGTACAGTTGACGCGCATGTTTTCAACATTAACCACATCCAACACGATACGGCCATCGTCCAGCAACAAACGGCTACCTGGCACAACTTCCAGTGCCAAAGGCTCGTAAGTGATGCCCACTTGGGTTTCATCGCCAGCCAAAGGGTCAAAATTAATATCGAGGGCAAACAACTGCCCTTCTGTTAAATTTACCTTGGTGTCTTTAAAGCGGGCAATACGGATTTTAGGGCCTTGCAAATCAGCCAAAATACCCACTCGGCGGCCGGTTTTTTTACTCAAGGCACGGACAGCATCCGCCCTAGCGATATGATCTTCAGCAGAACCATGGGAGAAGTTCAGGCGCACCACATCAAGGCCTGCCGCAAACAGTTCCTCAAGCACACCAGGCTTATCGGTAGCGGGGCCTAGCGTGGCTAAGATTTTGGTTCTTCTTAACATTGCTATTATCCCGCGTTGACTAAGGCGATAGAGGTGTCCAACATACGGTTAGAGAAACCCCATTCGTTGTCATACCAAGAAAGGACTTTGACAAAAGTGCCATCAATGATTTTGGTCAGCGGCTCTTCATAAATGGAAGAGGCAGGATTGTGGTTGAAGTCAGTGGAAACCAAAGGTTTTTCGTTGATGTCCAAGATACCTTTCAAGTAACCCGCTGAAGCCGATTTTAAAATGTCATCAATTTCAGCTTTGGTGGTGCTTCTTGCCGCAGTGAAAGTCAAGTCAACCACTGATACGTTGATAGTCGGTACGCGCATGGCGAAGCCGTCCAGTTTACCAGCCAATTCAGGCAGCACCAAACCGACAGCCGCCGCCGCGCCAGTTTTGGTTGGGATCATCGATTGGGTGGCAGAACGGGCACGGCGCAAGTCGCTATGGTAAACGTCGGTCAGCACTTGGTCATTGGTGTAAGAATGGATGGTGGTCATCAGGCCATGAACCACGCCAATAGCATCATGCAATGGTTTGACCAAAGGCGCCAAGCAGTTGGTGGTGCAAGAGGCGTTGGAAATGACGGTGTCGCTTGCTTTCAGGGTATTATGGTTAACGCCATAAACAATAGTGGCATCCACGTCATCGCCACCTGGTGCGGAAATAATGACTTTTTTGGCGCCTGCGGTGATATGGGCAGACGCTTTGGCTTTGCTGGTGAACAAGCCGGTACATTCATGGACTACATCAATATCCAAATCACCCCAAGGCAATTTGGACGGGTCACGTTCTGAAAACACCCGAATTTTATCACCATTGATAACCATAAAATCGCCATCGACGCTGACAGCAAAAGGGAATTTGCCATGCACAGAGTCATATTGGGTCAAATGGGCATTGGTATTGGCATCGCCCAAGTCATTGATAGCGACAATTTGTATTTCGTCATTACGGCCCGCTTCATAGAGGGCGCGGACGATATTACGCCCGATACGGCCATAACCATTGATAGCAACTTTGATTGGCATTTGGATTCTCCAGTTTGACAAGTGATAAATAGTAAAAAAATTTAATATGCTGCCACAAAAGCTTGTGACTATACCAAAATAGTGGCTAACTCGTCCATCTAACTTAAAATGGCCCAGTAACACTAGTATTGGCAGTGACGCACCATAACCCCAAAAAGCCACCATTGTTCAGCAAATAAGCCACAATAACCGACTTTTGTAGTCCAGTTTATCAAGATTGCCGGCTCTGTTATAGAGATGGCCGACAATAAATTGCACCCGCCAACCCAGCAGCTATGTCACGCATGGAAAAACCATTGACAAGCTTTTGTATTTTCATGAAAATGAGCATTTATTTAGCTAACAAAACAACGGCTTGACCTGTCTTTCCATACTCACCCACAAAGTACCCAGATGAACATAAATACCATACCAGCCATTCTTGAGCCAAACCCTAACCTAGTTATGGCGGGTAACTGCGGCTATGCAATCCACGGTGACAAAGTCACCCTAACCATTGACGAAATAGCCAATAACCGCAATAGCGGCTGCATCAGCGGTACATTAGCTGTCGAATTATGGGCTACCAGCCTCCCCTATCCCGTTGCCGATATGGCAAGCCAAGTCTTGGCCAGCTGCAGTATCGGCGAGCTTTACGACCAACATTATCTGGCCCATTGCCAATATGAGCTGGATTTTTTGCAGCCAACCGAAGGCACTTGGTCAGTTTCCCTGCTATTGCGCGAATGGACAGAAACGGGCTACATCACCCGCGATTATGTCAACTTTACCGCGCCTTATGTGGTGGCTAACCCGCCTGTCATAGCGCGCCAAGAAGCTAGCAATATCATCAACATTAGCTTCCCTGAAAACAAAAAATCACCCATCAAACCGGATGCAAAAGCCAATCACGCCGCTATCGCAGAAAAAACCACCGGCAATAGCAGCCCGAACCGCCTACCCATCAATGCAGCCAGCGTCAATGACATTGCCGCCATTAAAGGCGTATCTAAAAAATTGGCGGAGAACATCAGTGCCGAACGGCCTTTCACTTCTTTTGATGCGCTATTAAAGGTTAAGGGCATGGGGCCAAAACTGCTGGAAAAGATACGTAATTTTATAGAGTTGTAACGGGTGTTATTAATAACGGGGGTAGTGGTTACTATTTGGTTGCTGATGTTTAATGGGCTATTCTGGCATACCTATGGGGCATAAAGGGATTGCCGGAATCCAGTTTCCACAGATTTAACAAGGTTTGGCCCCCGTTTCAGATTAACCACTACCGTATAATCAACCCAATATAACCATACAAACATCCATAGGTAACCCCATGACCACCTTAGCCATTGACACATACGCACTGGTCGCCCAGCTGAAAGAAGCAGGCATTCCCGAGCCACAGGCCGCCGCCCAGGTGGCAACCATCACCAAGGCAATTGACACCGCCTTGGAGCAGGCACGGCACGAATATGATCTGGACAAGTTGGTGACCAACAAGGACTTGGA
>CAJAWH010000165.1 GCA_903945605.1 uncultured Methylococcaceae bacterium
ATTTACCTTCAACTAAATTTTCTTTCAGAATCGACAGCTTATCTTCTAACGACCATGACTTGTTTTTCTTTGACATAATTACTCCGACTTCTCTTAAGTTTATAAGAGAGCCAAGTCCAAGTCACGCTGAACCAATACACGCTGTATTCCCTGAGCTTGGGATCAATTTCAGGAGTGAAAGTTATCACCACCCCCTCATTTTTCACCTCGGTGGCCACATCCATCTTCCGCCGGTCCATCCTCGCTAGGCAAAGCCTCCAATTTTTGTCTGCCTTAGTCTCCTGAGATTCATCCGGCAACTGGCTGTAGTATTTATCAAGAATACTCCAAATAACCTCTTGTCTTTTTTTGGCTTCTACCTCGCATGTTGCTTCATTCTTGAAAGACTGATAACGCAAAACAAGATGTTCAAGAGAATTTTTTCTGTGAGGTTCATCGCAAGCTTTTATCCGGTCTTCTTCATGGAGAACGTTTGTATATCGAGTACCCCCGAAATTATTTCTCAAAGAAATAAGGGAGTCCTTATGCTGTTGATCGAACATCAATCTAGTTAAGTCATAGTGAAAAAATTTCTTGGTCTGAAAAAGCACCTTAGCAACATTAAACGACTTTTCCGGAAACGCCAGGACTATGCTAGTTACCACTGCTGAAATAGAAGTTGATTTAGAATTGCGTAGTAAATACAGAAGCCAGCTTTCCAGTATTTTGGCTTCTATACTCTTAAAATTTTCAAGGAAATACTTTTCCAAGGCCATGTGGATTGATTGAAGTAGATAGTTGGAATCTTGCGTCCCCCGATACATGCACCATAATCGGTTACAAATGTATTGCTTTAAGGAATGATTTTCTTCAATAAATATGTCTACTTCCTGAGTTTCATTAACTGCAAGCGGTGATGTAGAAAAATTTTCTACTGCCTTGTCTGTGAAAGCCAGGATAAAGTCAACAGTTTTTTTTAACGAAAAGTTAAGTAGGAAATAAATAGGGGTTTGATACGAGCTTGCTGGGAAATATTTAAATTCATTGTCGTTAAAACCAAACTCTTCTTCAATGTTCAACAGTCGGTAATGGTCTCCTTTATCTTGGGGGGTACGAATCCAAAACAGGTCTGCGATCTTCAGCACATATTCCGGAAGAGTTTTCCAGAGAGTGAGAGCGTCCATTTCAGTTAGGATTTCCTTCATTAGACCGTAATACGGGTCTCGATAGTTATTCCATGTATTTTGTAAAACGTCTTCGAAAATTTCCTCCATTTCTGTCTTAATTTCAGAACTTCCATGTAAGATTGTTTGAAAGAGCTTTTTCTTAGCGTCGCCACTTAGATAGACATCTTCTTCGATTATCCATTGATAATATTTAAGGGCTATCAGGCTAGATAATTTGGTCGTCTCCCCTGTTTTAAATTTTTGATTCCATTCTTGGATCAACGGCTGGACATGACGAATATTTTTAATTCCAATCTTGTCGAGATTGTCATAGATGAAACATATCGTGTTCTGCCAGCCTGATCCTTTCGGTTTGGTGGGCACATATCCTAATGAAAGTAAATTCAAATCAGTGTGACCAAGCTGCTTGAGGTCATCATAATCCGTTTCCTTACAAGTGAGTCGCAACAAGAACATTAATCTCTTTAATAGAGACTGGTCATTATTAAGCAACTCTTTATTGCATAGATCAAAAAAATTTTTCGAATAATCAGAAAGCAGGATAGCAACCCAAAGCTCATCTTTCCAAAACGTGGCTATATTGTCATCTAAAATAATTTGCGAGATAAATTGTCTGATGGACTTGTCTTCCATTAGCAATCGTTCGGATATCCAGCTTCGGAAACTACGGCGAACTGGGAGTGAGCTTCCTATCAGCTCAAAAAAATCTCTGTTTTGCGCCTTTCGGATGTAATCAGTGGCTATCTTCTTTTCTAACGCCCACTCTTCGTAAATGTCATGCGTGATGAAATACCCCGCTGTCTCATAACCGAGAATCCCATTTTTACAGAACTCATCTAAAATATGTTGGTCACAAACAGGGTTAACGAAGAATTGACCCTCTTCTGCTTTCTTAAAAGCAATGGATAAAAAACATTGCTCCCTGGAAGGTTTCATGCTGACTATTTTTCTTACCCACAGTTTTTCTTTGAAATTAACATAGTCGATTTTTTCTTCAGTATAGAACCTCAGATATTCGTTTAGATAAAAAGGATTCTTGATAAGCTCCAATAACTTGCCATCTCTCGGAAGATTGAAGGTATAGGTTCGGGCTATTGCAGTTAATTCTGCTGACTCCAAATTGTTAATGTTGAAATTTCTTGGTGTTATTTTGTATATTTCAATAAATTCGCTGTTTAATATTTCCAGATAGTTGTTCCGGGTAGTGAAAATAATCTGCCAATTACCCTTTATTAAAGATGCCAGAAATTCTTTGAAAGGATCGGTGTTCGCCAAATCTAACAGCTTTTCGGCGGAATCAATAACTACAATCTTGTTTGATTCTTTTATGTGGGCATCTGAAAAACCCTCTACACCATACTCTTTAAACAGATTTTTATTATCGTTATTATTGAACTCACTGGCTTTAAATACATAAAATGGAATATTATCCTTCAGATTTTCATATAGTTTCTTGATAAGCGCAGTCTTACCTACGCCGCTAACTCCGCTTACGACCAAAATTTTATTA
The DNA here is from genome assembly GCA_903945605.1 of uncultured Methylococcaceae bacterium. Taxonomy (GTDB): domain Bacteria; phylum Pseudomonadota; class Gammaproteobacteria; order Methylococcales; family Methylomonadaceae; genus Methylovulum. Next base: position 2,677 of record CAJAWH010000165.1, read on the forward strand.
TGGCTCAAGTCTTCGCGAAGTCTGAATAAGAGACTGCTTCTATCGATTGCAATTTTATTTTCCTGAAAGTCTATATCTGTTTGTATTGAAAGTAATAAATTTTCCGTGTGTCTTTGCCTTTCTTTCAAAAGGTCAAAAATACTATTGTCAGTATTGAAAAAATGCTTTGCTATATTTGCATTATCAATTGCTACAAATGGCGACTCAAAAAAGCTGGTCGTGCGCCATTCTAGTTTAATTCCAGAATCACAACCTCTTTTTTCAACTTCTTTCTTGATATTGGAATCTTTGCTATCCTTGCCTTGTCCCCATTCTTGGTTGGTGTAGATTATAATCTTGGTAAGGTTATTATAATCCCTTTTGCTTTTCGTAATCATTTTGATCAGCTCAGACTTATTGCTAGACAACTTAGTGTCATAGAATTTAGCTTGCCATCCGATAATCTGATCATCCTTGGATATAGGATTTGTCTCAATCCCCGACTGATTCTTATAGCGGAAAATACCGACAGGAGTTTTGAATTCCTGACAAAACAGCAAATAGCAAAACCACTCAAAATTATTTTGGGGATTGTCGTTGAATTTTGCCTTAAAATTATCCCAGTTCGGTTTTATTATGTTTGTCATTCTGCAATTTGCCTATCCTTCAGACTTGATTATTTTGAAAATGCTATTACCATAAAGTTTTTCGTTATGGGTGTCATCTGTGGCGACTAAGAATAGGAAATTTTCAAATAACATTTAATAAAAATATAATGAAATCAATACACATCCAGCAAATACCATTGCCTTTAAGCAAAAATAACTAATCCACCCAATCACCCCAAAGTCCCCTCTATATCCTTCACCATCAATTTAGGTGTAGTCATTGGCGCATACCGTTTAATCACTTGACCATCACGACCCAGCAAAAACTTGGTAAAGTTCCATTTTATGGCAGCTAAGCCTAAGAACCCCGGTGCGTTACTTTTCAGAAACTGGTAAACAGGTGCGGCTTCAGGGCCATTAACCGCCAACTTGGCCATCACCGGAAAACTGACACCATAATTGGCCTGACAAAATTTAATGATCTCCGCGTTGCTCCCCGGCTCCTGATGACCAAACTGATTGCAGGGAAAAGCTATAACCACCAATCCTTGATTGGCGTATTGTTGGTACAAGCTTTCCAATTCCGCATATTGCGGCGTAAATCCACATTGGCTCGCCACGTTAACAACCAACAACACCTTGCCTTGATACTGGGCGAGCGGGTGTGCGGCATTATGGCTATCGGTTACGACAAAATCAAAAATATTCAATGGTTTTCCTTGTTTGGCAAGTTTTTGTCAGGCATGTCATTTCTGCAATTTATGCCGATTGTTTATTTTTTGCAGGGAGTCGCTATTTTTGCGAAAGCTTGTTTAGGGGCATCCCTGCCCCAACAAGCGGCAAACTGACGTGAACCAATTTAATACCTTCGGCTGCCCCGATTCGTCCGCGTCACCTGGTTTCGACCCAGCAAGGGGATCGAAACGGCGGTTCCACATGACTTTACGCCGTTTCGGGATGCCTTGCAGGTTGCCTCCGCTACGCTACGGCAACCCGCCCGGCCCTACGGCTATCGGGGACTAAAAATCTTCGCTTCTCTTCGTTCCGCTTCCAAGATTTTCAGCGAATGATGATACCAAAGAAACGCCCAATTCCGGTATATTGGCACTTGTCGCTAAAAGCTGTATGCCTTTGCAACTGTTTAGTACCGGTCTGATTTGCCAGATGGGTAACGATAAAATTTGGCATTGTTAATTTAGTATAGCATCCATTATATTGGCTCACTTTATACAGGAAAAAGCCCCTATGAGTTGTCCAAAATGTGGGTCAGCGGAATGCACCAAAGACGGCATCGTCAAGGCAAGGCAGCGATATAGATGCAAGTCTTGCGGGTATAGGCATACTGTCCAGTACCGGGGCATCAGCCCGGAGACCAAGCGGCAAGCGCTCCAGCTTTACCATGAGGGCCTGGGTTTCCGGTCTATTGGGCGGTCCCTGAAATGTAGCCATGTCGCTGTCTATAAGTGGATCAAGGCGCATAAGGCGCATGGCGAGCCGATCGGGGCCATCCGCTCCACAACGGGTGTCGAAGTCGTCGGGCCGGATGGGATGCACACCTATGTTGGTTCAAAAAAACTACTGCCGGATAGGGATGGCTGTTGATCGGGATGGGAAACGCTTCCCCGACTGGAAAGTGGATGCCCGCAACACGGAAACCGGACGAAAACGCTGGGACGCCATCAAAAACGACAGGATAACGGGTGTCATGAGTGACTATTGGCAACCCTATGAAAAGTTCGTCCCGAAAGAGCTGCATACGCAATCTAAAGCCGAAACCTATACAGTGGCAGGCTATAACAGCTTGTTCGGGCATTTTCTGGCCAGGCTACGGCGGAAGCCGGAATGTTACAGCAAAAGCAAGGACATGCCCAAATATTCCGTCATGCTTTTGATGCTCAAATGAAATGGCGAACTCGATGCTATACTAAATTAACAATGCCTAAAAAAGAAGTGCAAGCTTGGCTGACAGAACACCAGCTCGAATTGATAAATGAAACACCCACGCTTATTGACCGTGGAATCCTTGGCGGATTATCAACTCCGCCTGACTTTTGTGGATGACAGCATTTATACCGTGTCCTTGGCCAGCGAAATAGAACGCTGCCAAGGCTTGCATCCGCTGAAAGCCCCGAATGAATTTAATAAAGCTTGCCTGATTGCCAATGAAGGCTGGACGGTGGAATGGCAAGACCTGGATATTCAGATAGGCGCCGATACCCTCTGGCTGGATGCCCAGGCGCAAAATGCAACGGACGACCGCGCTCCGGCATCAACAATGAAAACGAATACCGGACAACAATTTTTAAGCGGCTGAAAAGAAACGTTCAGCTAATGGCTGGCAACTGCATCCCGTGCCGTTTGTCCGATCTTCCTTATCAACTCGACAATTTGCCGGTCGAGCATAAACCGCAACTGCCATTCCATCGCCAAATCGTCCGCTAAGCTGCCGATACCCAAGTGTTCGATGTAGCTTTGGTGCAGTTGCATTTGCTTATCGGCAACATCAGCAACATCGGTGTTGCCTGCCGCTGGTTCACCAGCCAACAGCTGTGCCGACCGTTCCAAGGCGGTTGCCAGTGCGGCATCGAAAGCTCGGCTATGGTGTTGCAGTTCCTCCGAAAAACGGCCAAATTGCTGACCACTCAGCAAGCGGTAACGTTTTCTGACCAGCAGCAAGCCGGACAAATGGCTGGCATCTTTGATGACCGCCCTGAGCGCCGCCCTTTCGTGGGTTTTTTGCGCCAAGCGGGCATCCGGCTCCAATACTGCGTGGGCGATCAGGTCATGTGCCGCCGCCATGTCTTTTTCTGCCGACAGGCGCAACGGCAAGGTATAGTGCAGCAAATGCCCCTTGTCCGGCAGCCGGACAGTTAGCTTGGCAAGGGTACGCAAGGCCGACACGCTATGCTGCCGCGCCAGCACAATGGAACGCCGCGGCCAGAGCGCGTAGTCGAGCACCCCCATGACCACCAAGCCGAGCAAAATACCGATCACCCGGTCGCGTGGCAGATAAAGATCAGTGGCAGCCCCGAAATCATGCAATACAAACAGTGCGAAGGAAAAGCCCAGTTGCCTGCCCAAGTAGGCGATACGCTCGCTACCGGCGGTGACCCAAGCGGCAATGGCCCAAAATGGACTGGTGGCCAGCGCGAAGCCAACAATAGTGTCGAGTTGTGATTGCAACACCAGCACATAAAAGTAGGCGCACAGCCCGCCCAAGGCGGCGCCCGATAAGCGCAGCAGCGATAGCCGGTAATCGGCGCCCAGACTGGTTTGTGCCGCCACCAGACAGGTCGGGATGGCGGTGTTGATGTCGGACCAATCCAAGCCTTGCACAACCAACATGCACAGTATCGCGCCTAGCGAGAACTTTACCCCATATTGCAGGCTGTCGGCGTGTGCCGCCCAAAATCCGTAGCCGAACCAAGCCGGTAAGCTATACGCGGCTGGGTAAGTGTCGGCATCTTCGGGTGCGTGGTCGGTGTCGGTGCTGGGCGGTGGTGCTATGGGCTGTTGCAAGTCATGCAATAGGCTGGCAACACTTTGCAATGCCCGCCACAGGGCGACCAACACCGATGGATGAGTTTGCCCTGCATAGCTGTGCAGCACCTCATCGGCCAATAAGCGGTTTATCGGCACGGAAACATCGCACGATTCTTGCACCCCAAGCCCTAACAGGGCACAGGCATTTTGTAAAGCCAAATAGACATTCAATTTTTCTTGGCTCATCGGTTGGGCGCGGTACTCCGCCGCCAACACCGCATCAAGCCAGTCAGTCAATTGGCGCAAGCCGTCCAGTTCCAGCAGCAGCAAGCGATAAGTGTCGTGGCGTTTTTCGATGGCGGGATGTATCAGTTCGGCATTTTCCAGCAAGGCCAATAATTTGCCGAAACTGCCCACAGTGGGATGTGGCAAGGCTTCCGGCTGATAACCCGGCAAACCGCTATCCGCCAAACGCCCGCTAAACACCCGCTCAACCGCTGCCAATTGTGCAGCAATGCTGGCCTGCAACAGTTGTAGCGGGTCTTGCGGTTTAATGGCCCAATGCACCACCGTCCAAGTGCCCAAAGCCAGCCCGCCAATCAGCGGCATCGTCCAGAGGGCATTATAGATGGCGGCCTCGGGGTTGCTGGGGCTGTACAGCACCGCCACCGAATACCAGAGGGCAACACCGGTGGGCCAGGCTATCAACCGCGCATGGAACAGAGCCAAGGCCAGTATGATGAAAGACAAACTGAGCAACAGCCAAGCATCGTTGCCCGCAAACATCAACGTAAACACCGACACTAAGGTGGTCACCATAAGGTAGCCTAGCTGGCGCAACCCGAACAACAGCGATTGCCCAGTGTTGGCATAAGCATCGTAACTCAAGCACACCAACAAGGCAATCGCCCCTAGTGGCGGCACATGCAAGGTTTGGCTGACCAAGGCGATGGCTAATGCCACAGTGAACAAGCGCAACGCCGCCACCCGCCGCCCAGGAAAATCCCTAAGCTCAGTTTTGAGGAATTGTGCCAGGTTACTGCCAAACCAAAATCTGCCTTGGCTGGGGAGGGTTGCCGATGTGTTCGGGTTGTCGCCCAGTTTCATTGCGTCGGTAGGGTTTTATGGGCAGTTGCCGCGTTGTCGGCAGACTGCCCCAGCACGGTGACAAACGCGGTCATGCCCATCCGTAGCGGATATTCTGGATCGCGTCCCGCTATCTCTATCCGTACCGGAAAACGCGCTGCCAAAACCACCCAGTTGAGGGTGCGCTGCATCTCCGGCAGCACGCCTTGTTGCTTGATATTATCGGGCGAGTTGGCCCAGCCGATGCCGGTCACCACGCCCCGGTAGCGTTTGCCCGGATACCCCACCAGAAACACCTCGGCGGCATGGCCCGGTTTGATGGCTTTAAGATAGGTTTCTTTAAAGCTGGCAATCACATACCAATGGCGGTCATCAACCAAAGCGAACAGTGGCGTACCGGCTTTGGCGTATTCGCCCTCGCGGGTGTTCAGGTTGCTGACATAGCCATTAAAGGGGGCACGGACTTGGCAGTATTCCAAATCGAGCTCGGCGGCGCTGACTGCGGCTTGGGCCGCTGCAATGCGGGCATTGACATTGCCAACCTGGGCAATCAAAGAGACTGCGCGGCGGCTGTCGCTTTTGGCTTCCTCAACCGCGCTGCGTGCCGACAGTGCTTTGGCCTGCGCGTCCGCCAATGCTGCGCGTGAGGCGGCATAACGGGAGCGGGCCTGCTTGAGTTGGTCGGTAGTGACATAGTGTTTTTCGGCCAATGGCTGTATGCGTTGCAGATAATTATGCAAATACTCATCTTCCGCTGCAATCCTGCTGACTTCGGCACTGGCGGCTACGCGCTGGTGTTCTAGGCGCTCAATAGCCAAGTCGGCGGAGCCGCTGGAGGCGCGGCGCGAATCCACCTCATTTTGGGCAATCAGCAAATTCGCTTTGGCCTCGTCCAGCTTGGCTTGGTAAGGGCGCTGGTCGATCACATAGAGCAAATCGCCTTGTTTGACGTATTGGTTGTCGGCAACCGGCAACGCTACGATACGCCCGCTGACTTCCGGGGCAATGCCGACGATGTCGGCCCGCACCATGGCATCGTTGGTACGCGGATGCTGATAATTGATGCGCCAAACCCAAACGCCACTTGCCACCGCACCCAACACAATCAGCACCCCTAAGCTGCGTCCAAGCAATTTACGCTGTTTAAGGTTTATGGCAGGGCTATCGGCTTGATTGTTTTCCATAGTGAACTGAGCCTGGGTTTATGACGCGTAAAACAACAACCAAATGGCAAAAGTGCAGAGTGCCCACAGACTGGGGGCGATCAACAACGGCGAGCCCAGATAGGGGGTCAAACGATGCCGCACCAATTGCCACATCAATACCATGCTGGTCGCCAGACCCGCCAGAATGCAAATGATCCAAGCTGGCCAGAAAGAACCCTCCAGGCTCAGCATTGGGTCACAAGCCGTCAGGAAAACTACGGCAACTGCCCCAAAGGCCATTTTGTAAAACCCAATGTTGTAAAACCAAGGTGTGGCTGTCATGCTTTTTACCTACGGGTGGAAACCAGATGAATACGCATTGTGGATACCCTAGCCTATCAACTCTAGGACAGGTTCTTCAATGCCATCGCCACGGGCCGTGATCACCGCCTGGTGCAGCCGCACCAACTCGGCCTCCAATGCGGCAACCTCCCCAAGCGTATAATCATCGAACAAGCGGTTGATAAACTGCAAATGCTCATGGAAAGTTTGTTGATATAAGGTACGCCCCGCTTCGGTCAGGCGAATAATTTGGCTACGTCCGTCTGTTTCGGAGGCCAGCCGTTCCACCAGCCCTTTATCTTCCAAGCGCCCCACCACCCCCGTCAACGTGCCTTTGGTGATCAAGGTTTGTTCACCCAGCTTCTTGGGCTGCATCCCGGGGCTATTGCCCAAAGTAATAATCACATCATATTGCGGCAAGGTTAAACCCATGGGGTGGACATGCCGGGCCGCATAAGACAAGAAGGCTTGGTGTGTGCGCAGCAATTGCCGCAATACGGTAGGAAAAGTGGCGGACATGGGCATAAGTAACGAATGTAAAAAGTGTCCTAATGGGTGTTTAATGGCGTAAAGCGGTCTTCCGATACCCCGCTATCTGGTAGCAAATCCTGCTGGCCTTGGCTACCGGCAACATAAACCAGCGTTGCCGCAGCGCGTAACAAAGTCGCCCGGCTATCAATTTCGGTGTAACGGGCGCGCGCCAAATCTTTTTGCGCCGACAGCAATTCTATGACGGTGGAAAAGCCTTGCGCATAAGATGCTTGGGTAGCGGCATAAGAGGCTTCGGCGGCTTGCAACAAGGCCAGTGCAAACTCACGTTTTTCCAGTTCGGTTTTGATGTCAGCGTAGGCCTTCCAAATATCCCGCATGATTTCCAAGCGCAGCGCCTCTAATTGGGCTTTGGCACTGTTGGTTTTGGCTTCCGCTTCGTGCACGGCATGGGTGCGCTCAAAGCCATCGAACAATGTCCATTCCACATTCAGCATGGCGCTATCGACCAGATTGCTGGCTGCATAAACTTGATTACCTGGCGAAGTATGCACACCGCCCCAGTATTGGTTGCCAATCATGCCGCGTAGGGCAATCTTAGGCCAAAAATCTGCCCTAGCTTTCTTCACTTCCGCTTCACGGGCACGTAATTCGGCAAGCCGTGCCAGCAAATCGGGGCGTTGTGCTAACGCTTGGTCGGCAATTTTTTCGACCGACGCTGCCAGTCCTGCCGGTAACGGTAGTTTGCTAAGATCGGTCAGATGCAAAGAATAAGCGGGCGAAACACCCAATTCAGCCATCAGCGCAACCCGTGCCTGAGTCACCGCGCCCCGCGCATCTTGCCGGTCGTAACTGGCTTTCGCCTGCTCCTGAAGTGCCAGCAGCAAATCAGGCTTGGTTGCCAAACCTTGGTCAAATTTTGCCCGCACCGAGGCACTGTTGGACTGTGCCGCCTCAAATGACTGCTGTGCGGCGGTCACCTTCGCCAGTGCACCCTGATAACCAAAAAAACTGGCGGCAACCCGATAGGCAATTTCCTGATGCTTGCGGTCAAAACTTAGATTAGCCGCACTCAGACGCTGTGCGCCCGCGTCTATTAATGCCTCACGACGACCGAAATCGAACAAGGTCCAGGCCAAATCCAAACTGCCCAAAGAAGAATATCCATGACTGACCAAAGGCCCACCCGGAATAGGAAAACTGGTTTTAAAGGATTGTCCAAAAGCCATTGCCGTTAAAGTGGGGTACCAAGCACTGCGGTTGCGTTCGAGCCGCGCGGCGGCGGCTTTTGCATCCTCCCAGCTAACGCTAGTTTCCGGATGGGTGCGCAAAGCCAAATCGACCAGTGCGGGCAAATCGTAGTTTAGTTTGGCGTCAATGGCATCTTCTTCAGGTGAATGGCTGGATAGGCCGGACGGCGGTGCGTTACCAAGGGTTTGGTAATGCTGTGAATCGCTGGCATCACGGAGGCCAATGGCAGGCTTGCCCAACGAGGGCGGATAATAATCCACAGGTGGCATCTTGTCCGGCGGCATACAGGCGGTCAACATCATCATTGTGGGGATAATCCAACCGTTAAAGCCTCTGGGTAAACATAACAATAACGTTACCTCTTAAACAAGAAAATCAATAGGGTATTGGGGGCTGCCACCCAAACGACTTAGGGTGACTGACGTTAATACCAATAAGGGCTACAGCATAGCATAAATTAGTTTTCATTAGAACCACTATTGTTCTAATGAAAACATAATATTTTTAAGGTGCGGACGCTAAATTTTGCATTCAACGGGCTGAACCAGAAAAGCCCTCTTTTCAAATCCAATCATGCGCCAGCAACATCCTCAACCTGCAAACAACGCGCTATAGCCTTCTGTCGCCCCTAGCAATAGCGTTAGCGTATTGCGCCATATATAGGGTATATTAACCTGTTGTTTGGCTCGGCAATGTGCCGGATAATTGTTGCCATTGTCTAACCGGTATTGCCATAGCCCATTGCCTTTCGTGCTACAGGCTTACCCCAAGCCTTCCACCTTTGCTTTTGTTACCCTGCTATCCTGACCTGATGCAACCGTCTTTTATCCACCTTAGAGTGCACAGCGAATTTTCGTTAGTGGACGGTATTGTCAAAATCAAGCCACTCATCAAACGTTTGGCTGACCTCAACATGCCAGCAGCGGCCATTACTGACCACGTCAACTTATTTGCTTTGGTCAAGTTTTATAAGGCGGCTTCCGCCCAAGGCATTAAGGCTATCGCCGGTGCGGATGTGTTGCTGGCCAATCCTGATGATGTCAACGCACCTTATCGGTTGACCTTGCTGGTCAAAAACCAGCGTGGCTATACAACCTTGACCGAATTGATTTCCAAGGCTTATCAGGAAGGGCAGCAGCAGGGCGTGCCGTTGTTGCAACGGGAATGGCTGTTGGCTAATCATCAGGGTTTGATAGCCTTGTCCGGGGGCATGGAAGGGGATATTGGCAAAGCGCTGTTGGCAGAAAATGAAGGCTTGGCAGAAATGCTCGCGTTGGCTTGGCGTGACGTGTTTAACGATAGCTTCTATCTGGAATTGCAACGCGTCGGCAAAGCGGATGAAGAGCGTTATATTGCCGCTGCTGTGCAACTGGCGAGCCGTTGTGACCTGCCTGTGGTGGCAACCAATGACGTGCGTTTTTTGTATGAAGAGGCGTTTGCCGCGCATGAAGTCAGGGTATGCATCAACCAAGGGCGTGTGTTAGACGATAGCCGTCGTCCGCAGGATTATACCCCACAGCAATTTCTCCGCAGTAGCGAAGCCATGCTGGCGTTGTTTGCCGATTTGCCTGAGGCGCTCGCCAATACCGTTGAAATTGCCAAGCGTTGTAATTTGACCCTGACGCTAGGCAAAAACTTTTTGCCGGATTTCCCTGTACCACCCGGTATGACGCTGGCGGGTGTGATGACGGCAGCCGCCCAACAAGGCTTGGCGGAACGCTTGCAGCAATACCCTGCCGTGGGCAACGGCAGTGAGGAAGAAAACCGTCAAGTCTACTATCAGCGTTTGCAAACGGAACTGCAAGTGATTGCTGATATGGGCTTTCCCGGTTATTTCATGATTGTTGCCGACTTTATCCAATGGGCCAAAAAGCAGCATATTCCGGTCGGCCCCGGGCGGGGTTCGGGGGCCGGTTCATTGGTGGCTTACGCGCTGAAGATCACCGACTTGGACCCGATTGAATTTGACTTGTTGTTTGAACGTTTTCTGAACCCCGAACGGGTTTCCATGCCGGACTTCGATATTGACTTCTGCATGGACAGGCGCGACGAAGTGATTGGTTATGTGGCGGAGCATTATGGCCGCGACCATGTGGCGCAAATCATCACTTATGGCTCTATGGCAGCCAAGGCGGTCATCCGTGATGTTGGGCGGGTATTGGGTTTTTCCTACGGGTTTGTTGACCGTTTGGCTAAGCTTATCCCGTTTGAGATTGGCATGACGCTCACCAAAGCTTTGCAAGAGAGCGGCGAGCTGAAGCAACTTTACGATAATGAGGAAGAAGTCCGGGCATTGATTGATATGTCCTTGTCTTTGGAAGGCACGGCGCGTAACGCCGGTAAACATGCCGGTGGTGTGGTCATTTCCCCGAGCAAACTGACCGATTTTACACCACTGTACTGTGAACAGGGCGGCGGCAATCTGGTCACGCAATTTGACAAAGACGATGTGGAAGCAGTCGGCTTGGTCAAGTTCGACTTCTTAGGCTTAAGGACGCTGACTATTATTGATTGGGCTTTACAAACCATCAATGCCAAAAAACGCCAGACTGGTGCGTCGCTGGTTGATATTAACGTGATCCCCCGGGATGATACGGCATCTTACGAGTTGCTCAAACACGGGCAAACCACGGCGGTGTTCCAGCTCGAATCACGGGGCATGAAGGAGTTGATTAAAAAACTCAAACCCGATTGCTTTGATGACATTATCGCCTTGGTCGCCTTGTTCCGGCCCGGCCCGTTGGAATCCGGCATGGTGGATGACTACATCAACGTCAAACACGGTGCCAAGGCGGAATATGCCCATCCACTGCTGGAGCCCATCCTAAAACCCACCAATGGCGTTATTTTGTATCAGGAACAAGTGATGCAAATTGCCAGGGAATTGGCCAGCTACACACTGGGTGGTGCGGACATGTTGCGCCGCGCCATGGGCAAGAAAAAACCCGAGGAAATGGCCAAAGAGCGGGAAAAATTTGTCGGCGGGGCGATTGCCAACCAAGTCGATGAAAAAACTGCCACTTATATTTTCGATTTGATGGAGAAATTTGCCGGTTACGGCTTCAACAAATCGCATTCGGCTGCTTATGCGCTGGTGGCCTATCAGACGGCTTGGCTTAAGGCTCATTACCCTGCTGCTTTTATGGCGGCGGTATTGTCTTCGGACATGGACAACACCGATAAGGTGGTGGTGCTGATTGAAGAATGCCGACAAATGAAACTGGCCATTTGCCCGCCGGATATCAATCTGTCCGAGCATAAATTCACTGTCAATAGCCAAGGGCAAATTGTCTATGGCTTGGGGGCTATTAAAGGCGTGGGTGAAGCGGCGGTTGAGGATGTCATCATCAACGAGCGCAAGACTAATGGCGATTTCACCAGTTTGTATGACCTATGCAAGCGGGTCGATTTACGCAGGGTCAACCGCAGGGTTTTGGAAGCTTTAATTAAAGCAGGTGCGTTCGATAGTTTTAACCCGTGCCGTGCCAGCCATTTTGCCGAACTGCCCACAGCTGTGCGGGTTGCCGAACAGCATGGGCAAATGGCCGAAACTGGACAAAATGATTTGTTTGGCCTTAGTGAAGCGGCGGCATCCCCTGAGATTGGTGAAAGCAGTCCGAGCATCCGTGTTCCCCCTTGGACACAAAAAGAAAAACTGGCAGCGGAAAAAGCCATTTTGGGCTTGTTTTTGACCGGTCATCCGATTGATGAATATGTGGCGGAGTTAAAAAACTTCACCCACGGCACGCTTGCCAATTTACCTAGTGCCGTGGAACGCTCACGGGGCAACTTAAACGTCCGCGTAGCGGGCTTGGTGGTCGATATGCGTACCCGACAAAACAAAAATGGCAAAACCATGGCTTTTGTCATGCTTGATGACCGTACTGAGCGTTTGGAATGTTCGCTTTTTGCCGATATTTATGACAATTACCGCGATTTGCTGGTGGGCGACCCGTTATTGGTCGCCGAAGGCAGTCTGGCTATCGATAGTTTCTCCAATACTTTGCGCCTGACCGTGGAAAAACTCTACGATATGGCACAAGCTAGGGAAGCGTTTTCCAGAGGTTTGTTGATTAGCTGGGCAGTGCCGGACGATAGAAATAGGGCGGCGTATTTTATTGACGAGCTGGCAAGTTATCTGCAGCCGTATAGGGGGGGGGCCAGCACGGTAAGTATACACTATATTGCTGCTTCTGCCCAAGCGACCGTACAATTGGGTGACGAATGGCGGGTAAGGCCAAGCGACGAATTGCTGCACCAACTCAGGCTGGGGTTGGGAGAAGCGGCAGTACAAGTCAGGTATGGCTGAGTGGTTCCTGCTCTCGTGGTGAACGGAAGCATATAGGGCAACAATAAGAGAATTAGCTGATGATGGGGCAAGAGGAAGGGAATGGCGGGTTTCTTTAAGAGGAAGAACTGTTGTCTTTGCCGAGAATAAATTGAAAGATAAGCGGCACAGGCACATGGTATCGGTCTATGTGCAAAATAAAGA
>CAJAWH010000166.1 GCA_903945605.1 uncultured Methylococcaceae bacterium
ACAGGGGTCTCTTATTTTGAACAGTTTGCTTGGGATTTGGAACATCGCGGTAAAGCGGATATTGATATTCCTGTACTTATTTTAGGTATAGATGCCTAAACGCTTCCGCTCCGCACACTCTTTATACTTGTCATATTTACCATTTGTCTGGCATTCATTTTTGTGACTGCTGATTGGCACCTCATCACTTAACACCCGAGAACAACCCTTATGAATATCCTTATCGTCGGCGGCGGTGGACGCGAACACGCATTGGCTTGGAAAGCCCGCCAATCCCCCTTGGCCGACACCGTCTTTGTGGCGCCCGGCAACCCCGGCACCGCCTTGGAAACCGGCATCCAAAACGTAGCCATTGCCGCAGATGACTTGACCGGGCTGCTTGCCTTTGCCCGGCAAAATGCAGTAGGACTGACCATCGTCGGCCCTGAAGTGCCCTTGGTTTTAGGCATTGTTGATCAATTCCAAGCGGCAGGGCTTAACTGCTTTGGCCCCACCGCCCAAGCAGCACAACTGGAAGGCTCCAAAACCTTCTGCAAACAATTCTTAAGCCGCCACCAGATACCCACCGCCGCCTTCCAAAGCTTCACCGACAAGGCACAGGCAATTGCTTATATCCGCCAGCAAGGCGCACCGATAGTGGTCAAAGCCGATGGCTTGGCGGCAGGCAAAGGGGTCATTGTTGCACAGACAGAACAACAAGCCATTAACGCAGTAGAAGACATGCTGGCAGGCAATGCCTTTGGCGAAGCTGGGCATAGAGTGGTCATCGAAGAATTCCTGACCGGAGAAGAAGCCAGTTTTATTGTCATGGCGGACGGTCAACACGCCTTGGCTATGGCCACCTCCCAAGACCACAAAGCCCGCGACAACGGCGACAACGGCCCCAATACCGGCGGTATGGGCGCCTACTCCCCTGCCCCCGTGGTCACGCCCGAAATACATGATCGGGTGATGCGTGATGTCATTATGCCGACATTGCAAGGTATGGCAGCAGACGGCTTGCCTTACACAGGTTTTTTGTACGCCGGATTGATGATAGCCCAAGACGGGGCGGTGAAAGTGCTGGAATTCAACTGCCGCTTTGGCGACCCGGAAACCCAGCCCATCATGATGCGCCTGAAATCCGATCTGGTGGCCCTATGCTTGGCGGCTTTGGCGGGCGATCTGGACAAAACCACCAGCAGTTGGGACGAACGCCCCGCACTGGGCGTGGTGTTGGCGGCGGCAGGCTACCCCGATGCCTTCCAAAAAGGTGCGGTGATTAGCGGCTTGCCCACCGGACAGCGGGAAGATAGCAAAGTGTTCCATGCTGGCACCGCCCAAGCTGGCAGTGATATTGTCACGGCGGGCGGGCGGGTATTGTGCGCTTGTGCATTAGGGGAAGACATCAAAACGGCGCAACAGCAAGCCTACCAGCTGGCTGGGCAAATACACTGGGACGGCCTCTATTACCGTACCGATATTGGCTTTAAGGCAATAGACGCTTAAACCGACCGGACATGCCCACGCGGTTTAGTGGCATGGTGCTTGACATGCACCAGATTGCCCTTGAACTGCGTGGAGCATTTATGCCATGAATATTCCAAGGCATGGTTACGGCAATCTTCGGTTGACAACGCCAACGCCCCTAAAATCGCCTCATGTAGATTGTCACGCATACAGCCGGTGAGATTGTCCTTTAGCACATCCAAAGGGCCTTGCACCGGATAAGCGGCGACTGGCACCCCACAGGCCAACGCGTCCAGCATCACAATACCAAACGTGTCGGTTTTGCTGGGGAACACAAACACATCCGCCGCCGCCATATATTCCGCCAACGCATCACCCGTCTTAAATCCGGCAAACACCGCATCAGGATAAGTTTTCTGCAATTTCTCAAACGACGGCCCATCGCCCACCACCACCTTAGTGCCGGGCAAATCCAAAGACAAAAAGTTGTCCAGATTTTTTTCTATCGCAACCCGCCCAACATACATGGCAATGGGCCGTGGCAAATCCAGAAAAGTTTTGTCCCGAGGACGAAAACGCTCAGTATCCACCCCCCTGCTCCAACGCACCATTTTATTGGTGCAAAAACCTCGGGCGACCAAATTGGCCTCAACCGACGGCGTGGCGACCATCACCCGGCTGGCCGGGCCGTGAAACCAATTCAGCAGACCATAACCCCAGCTGACCGGCATCTTAAAGCGCAAATTGACGTATTCGGCAAATAAGGTATGAAAAGAAGTGGTGAACGCCAAATGTTTTTGCAAACAAAACTTTCTGGCCGCCATTCCCAAAGGCCCTTCAGTAAAAATATGGATATGGTCGGGCGCGAAATGCTCCAACAACTGCCTGACTTTAGGATAACACTTAATAGACAGCCGGATAGAAGGGTAACTGGGGCAAGGGATGGTATTGAATTGCTCCGGCGTTATCATCAGCACATCCGCGCCATCTTCGCGGAGTGCCCGGCAGGTGTTGTCAATGGTGGTCACCACACCATTGATTTGTGGCTTCCAGGCATCGGTAATGAATGCGATTTTCAAAGTCATCTGATAAGAAAGGTGCTGCGGTCTCTAAAAGATCGAGAATAAAGGTTTAATGTGAACGAATAATTAC
>CAJAWH010000167.1 GCA_903945605.1 uncultured Methylococcaceae bacterium
TAGACCCACCTTTACAAAAATAACTGCGTTAACAATCAACAATGCTGTTGTCAAAATTACAGTAAGCAGTGTAATGGCAAACCCAGTAAAAAAACTGTAAAGATTTGCAGAAAATTTTGCGGGCGGTTAAGGCAGGGGGGGCTTTAAAAGAAAGGGGCGCATGTTCAACTACCCCGTCATCTTAACGCCTGATGGCGACATTTTTTTAGTCACGTTCCCGGACATACCCGAAGCGATGGCCTTTGGCAATACGGAGCATGAAGCACTGGCACGGCGTGGAGACGCCACAATAGACACTTTGCGAAAGCGCTGGATGTAAGTTTTGTAATATTATCTGATCAATTTAATTTCTAGAGACAATGGCAATTTTTTCCAAACTTGATCGGCGGTCATAACGGGCATTTTTTCAATCAGCCCTGTAGCCAAACAAGCCCTATCACCTAGCGATAGACCAAATGGCGCAGTCATAGACCACAATTCACCTGCTTTGTCGGCATGTTGCCTATTGAAGGGGATAAACCGGAGACCTAAAGTCTCTAGGTTTTTGCATGCGGCATCACCATTGATTGATCTTGCGTGTAACTTTTGTACAACCTCGCACCAATTCACAGTGGTTATGAAAGCTACTTGCAAAGCCTGCTACACCTGTTTGCAGCCTTGTTCTTGTTGTAAATAAGCCAGCAATGCCGATGCATCCAATATCATCGGATGTTATACCCTTGCTCAGCTTTTTTGCCTCAAGCCTTCGTTCCTGGATCAATTCATCCGCCAAACTGCCTGATTGGGGAATGGTTGTCATAAGCGACAAGATATCCTCCTTGGCCTGTAACTGCTTTTTTCTTCTGTTAACATTTTTCTTATGGCTTGGTGTACAAATTCCTGAACATTTGCATGTTGCAATAATTCTTGGCCTAATTCATCAGGCAGTTCTATAGCTAATTGCATGTCGTGTTCCTTTTTTAAAACGGGTGTTAGCTACCTGTTTGCAGTGATTTCAACATTGGCTATTTGCCAGTAGAAGGCACGAAAATTAACCGTTTGTTGATTATAGCATTGTGGCAAGCGGAATTAATGGGTCAATATAAAGAGGACAATCACTGTGCGGCGGTGAACAAGGCGGCGAATAAAATTGGCGTTGCTGTCGATGACATTGGTTTTAGGCACGGAGCTAAGTGCAACGTTTACCCAAAATATAACAAATCCCTATAGCATCGGCAGAGGGGGCAACCCCAACTCACTAAGAAACGCGTTATGCTTGTGGGTGCTGGCAGCAATTTTATTTTCCAGCTCAACCAGCTCGGCGTTGACGGCCAACAAGTCAATTTGCGCTTCTGCTTGGGCGGTACTGATATAACGCGAGATATTCAGGTTGTAATCATTTTTTTCTATTTCCGCCATAGCCACACGGCGGGAATAGCGGGCCTGTTCCTTGCGGTATTGGTAAGTGTCTATAATCTTGCTGAGATGCTCCGGCAACAAGCGGTTTTGCCGTTTGCCTTTGTCAAAATGCTCGCTGGCGTTGATGAACAGCACATCATCAGGCTTTTTGCATTTTTTCAACACCAGAATACAGACCGGAATGCCGGTTGAAAAAAACAGGTTGGCGGGCAGACCAATCACCGTGTCAATATGGCCATCCATCAACAGCTTGGTGCGTATGCGTTGTTCCGCGCCGCCCCGGAACAACACCCCGTGCGGCAAAATGATAGCCATTGTGCCTTGGTCGCTTAAAAAATGGAAACCATGCAGCAAAAAAGCAAAATCGGCGGCGGATTTGGGCGCTAAGCCATAGCTTTTAAAACGGAAGTCTTCGCCTAAAGCTTCATTGGGTTCCCAGCGGTAACTAAACGGCGGATTGGCGACCACCGCATCACAAGCCAGCTTTTTGCCAGGGTTTTTTTCGTTCAGGATAGACCAATCATTGAGCAGCGAATCACCGTGGTGAATTTCAAATTCAGAATCTTTCACCCCATGCAACAGCATGTTCATACGCGCCAAGTTGTAGGTGGTGATGTTTTTTTCTTGCCCGTAGATTTTGCCAATGCCGTGGCTGCCCAATTGCTTACGCACATTCAGCAATAATGAGCCGGAACCACAAGCAAAATCCAGCACTTTATCGAGTTTTTTCTTTTTGCCGGTGGCCGGTTCTTGGCTGTCCAAAGTGACAATTTCGGAAAGGATGCTGGATATTTGCTGCGGCGTATAAAACTCACCGGCTTTTTTGCCCGAACCGGCGGCAAACTGGCCGATCAGATATTCATAGGCATCGCCCAAAATGTCGCTATCGGTGGAAAACTGGGCAATACCGGCGGCAATTTTGCTGATAATGCTGCACAGCTTGGCATTGCGCTCGCTATAGTCTTTACCCAGCTTTTCAGAATTAAGATTGATCTCCGAAAACAAGCCCTGAAAAGTGCTGTCAAAGCTTTGGTTCTCAATGTATTTAAAACCGCGTTCCAGGGTGTGCAACAAGTCGCCGTGTTGGGTGCGGGCCAGTTCGGCAATGCTGCTCCAAAGGTGTTGCGGCTCAATCACATAATGCACTTTACGGCGCATTTGTTGCTCAAAGTCCGCCACATCAGCAACATTGGCCGCATACCACCGCGCCAGCGGCGCCTGCTTATCGTCCTCTGCCAGTTTCGGGTAATCGCTGCCCAGCTCCTTTTGCGCGGCGGCCTCGTAATTGTCGGACAGGTAACGCAAAAACAGGAACGACAACATATAATCGCGGAAATCATCGGCATTCATCGCACCGCGTAGCTGGTCGGCAATGTCCCACAGGGTGCTGCCTAATTTGTTGAGTTCTTGTTGGGTCATGGTTTGGTGGGGTCACTCAAAATCGGGTGGAAAGGTTGATAATAAAAATGTAGCCTGTATTAGCGTAGCGTAATACGGGGCAATTGTGCCACCAAACCCCGGATTGCGCTTTGCTTCATCCAGGCTACCTTGCTGTGTTAGGGCGGCGTAATATGCGGCAATCGTGCCATTAGGCGTTTAATTTTGTTGGGGTTCGTACCTTCACCCCAACCTACATGCTGGGTCATGGTTGGGGGTTATGCGGTGTCGGGGGTTGGGTGTGGTTGGCCTGTCTGTTTCTTAGGTTCATCGCTTTCCTGCTGATAGCTTCTAAGCTGTCATCAGTGTCCATATCTTGCCGCCATTGGGTGTAGTCAAACGGCTCCCGTTGGATAAGGGCAATAAAGCGTTCCATTTCAATGTCACCCAGATATTGGGCCAGGATTTGAACGCCTTTTACCTTTATTTCGGTGTCGGTAATCATGCTAATACCTCTCTGATAAAGTCGATGGGGTCTTTGAAGAGTTTACTTCTTGACAATCACCGATTATGCCATTTGGACACCCCAACCAACATACTACAGCGCGGATGGAATATCGGTTTGAGAGAAGTCGTAACCTTTAAATAGCAATGCCATGTTGCTATGCTGGGCGGCGGCATAGCTGCAACAGTCGCCAAAATTTAGTTTGGCTGGATGCCTGCCTTTGCCGTATGTGCGCCAAGCTTTGCGGGCAAGTTTTGCTTGCTGTGTGTCGAAGGCAATGACGATTGGGTCAATCAATTGCATTAACTCGTCGAATTTGATCGCACCTAATTCGCCTTTCTTATGTTCAATGACCATTGATGCTTCTACGACACTCACTGCACTGATAAAAACTTGTTCGGTTTCAAGCAGTTTTTGGGCATATTGGCTGGCATCCTCTTCTTGTAACAAGATGGCAATTAATACTGAAGAATCGATAACCATTATTCATTTCCCCATAAGCCTTCCGGGCTGTTACTGTATCCCAGTATTTCGTCGGCTGAACGGTTATCCAGCGTAGGTAATGCGGCGCATTCTTGTGCAATTCTGATCAATACAGCCAGTTTCTCTTGTTTGGCCTGTTTGGTCGGCAACACAGAAGCCATAAAGCTCGCTTCATCTTGCAAGCTTTGTTCAAGTTCCCCGATGCGTTGTGCCACCCTTGCCTTGGGTAAGGTATCGGGCACGTTGATGGTTAGTTGCATAGCTCACCTGTTATTGTCAAATAATCGTGATTGGAAATCACCGCAGAAATGTAGCCTGTATTAGCATAAGCGTAATACCGGGCAATTTTGCCAGAAAGTTGCCGATTTTGTTGGGGTTCGTTCCTCACACCAAACACCAACCTTGGCAGCTGTTTCTTGGGTTCATGAATCCTTTTCATCGTCAGCCATTTGGCGCAACTCGTCTGCCGAAATCAGCACCACTTTACCATCTTCCACAATCACCAAAGGAGTGTTGTTTGTATGGCGATTTGGCGAGCCATTAACGCCGCCCTCTGCAAAGCGGCCATCGAACCGCGCAGCTCAGGGTCCTTGGCTTCGGAAATATCCCGTGTGTTCATCTGCTTGCCTCCCATTCATGTAGAAATGTAGCCTGTAAGAGTAATACGGAGCATCCAGGTTACTTTGCTTCTTGGATTTAATTTTTAGGTTCGCTAATCATATTGGGTAAGTCAAATTGATAGCGGCTCAGAAATGCTCTTAAAATTTTTTGAAAAAGTTCCTTGGTGTCTTCACCCATTTCTTTAGGTTCGTAGGTCGAGTATTTGCCATGGCTAAGCAAATTTAATGCACGGGCAAATAATACTTCATCATCAATTCCGTCAATACAGGCAGAAAAATCGTTGAAGCCAAAAAAGGTGGCGGTTTTTTCCAAAATGTTGCGCAACATATTGAAGTGGTGGGTATATAGCTTGCCGGATTCGGATGCTTTCTGTAATTCCGCTAGCATGGCGACATGGTGGAAGAAGGGGGTGTCATCTGTGACTCGTAAGGTGTAGGTGTCAGAACCATTACTACGATGCAGAAAATACGTTTTGTGTGACGTTTTCTTTAGCTCGTTATACATCACATTAAAAAACAGGCTGTGATGAGAAGAAATAACCGTTTTTATCCGTTTTGTTTCGCGTTTTAGCTGCTGCGCTAAATCACTAGCGACAGCAATGGCGTTGTTGTCATCCAGCGACGAAATTGGATCATCGATGTAAAAATATTTTACCCAGCTATAGGATTCTTCCCCATCGAGTGTTAATTCACAAATCGCTAGAAAAATACACCAGATAAAAATATTTTCTTCACCGCGTGATACCTTAATGTTGTTGGCGTCGCTACGGTAAAAAGTAATAGTCCATTGTTCATAATCGATTTTGAAATTAAAATCGGCGTAACGTTCCAGATACGAAAAAATCCTTTCCTCCAATGCAAGCTCTTTAAAGCCCTTAAAGAATTTTGAATCTGAGTTGATTTTTAGCGCACGTTCAGTATCGTTATTTAGATCATTATCCCAATGAAACAAATCCTCTGTATAGGCATTAAAGTAGAGCGTATCCGCTTGAAGCTCTATAGTATTAAGCGGTTTATCCACGCCATCTGTAACTACAAACGGACGATTTCTTTTTTTCTTTCCGGCATCTTTAAATGCCATTGATAGTCGCGTTTTGCCTGTGCCGTTGTAGGCGTAAAGCAGCACAAAATCTTGGCTGTTCAGATCGTCCCGTAATCGCTGTACCAGCTTATTTATGGATTTGTAGGTATAAATTTTGTGTTTTCCGCTCATCTCGCCACCTCAGCCAGGGCGGGGAAAAGCTGTTGCATCAGGGCTTTTTTATGGGTTTTTAGGGTGGTCAGTTTTTGGCTGTGGGCGCTGATGAGTTGGTCTAAGGAGGATAGGCAATCGGCGATTTTTTGTTGCTCCGAATATTTCGGAATTGGAACTGGCAGCAACTTTATAATATCGGCATTTAAGTTTTGAACGCCACTACCAGCGGCATTATTTAGAAAATATTCTTGACTTGTAGGCGATAAGATCAAGTAATAAAGATAATCCCTATTTGCCCGCCCATCAATTTTAGTGATGGCAATCCAACCGTCATGTATGCATGATTTAATCTTTAGAATATAAGGTCGCCCAAAACTCATTGAGTTTGACATGATTAAATCACCCGGACTAACTTCCCTTGTTTTGTTTAATGCGGTTTTTAAAACTTTTTCTTTTGTAAATGTGACATATTTTGAACCTTGATCTACGTCACCAATTTTTAGCCAGTTCAAGCCGTCAATATCAGTGGTTATATATTCATCAATAGGTCGAGGCGAACCGCCTCGTAATATTTGGGATAGTTCACCAAGAGTTTTCTCTTCCCACTCCCCCGCCCCCCTAAACTCAGGGAAACGCAAACGGGGTACGGTTTCGCCTTCTAGCGGGAAAAGTTGCTGCATCAGCCCTTTTTTATGGGTTTTTAGCAGGTCGATTTTTTGGCTTTGTGCGTTGATGAGTTGGTCTAGGGAGGATAGGCAATCGGCGATTTTTTGTTGTTCGCTGATAAATGGAAACGCTATAGGGTAATCCTTCATTAAGGATATATCACCCCTTGGCATTTTTACGCCTTTAGCCCCTTTCATGATGTAATTTATAAACTCATCATTTTTGAGTATACACGTTAAAAAATGGCTGCTGACTTTTGTCTGGGCACGGATAACAATTACATCGTTTGAAGACGCACCTTCCTTGTTGGCTGACCAAACTTTTTTCAAATAGGGACGAATGTTTGATATTAATACATCACCTTTTTTGAACCGAGTAAAAGACCCAGTTGGTGGAAGTTTAGAGGCTGCTTTAACTCCAGCATATTCAGGCAATAGATTTTCTGTGCTTACATAGTTGTCTAAATTCAATTTTTCCAACGGCAGCCTTTCCTTTACAAAAACTGAGACATTTTTATCCCCAAGTGTTGCTGCTTCCCACTCCCCCGCCCCCCTAAACTCAGGAAAGCGCAACACAGGCACCAAGGCTTTTTCCGTTGGCTCATTCATAAGCCGACAAGCCCGAAATATCGCGCCCTTGGGCGAGTTTGTGCAACAGCGGCATTAGCTCCGCCATCAGTGCCAGCTCCTTTTCCATCCGCGCTCTCCAGCCCAGTTGCAGCGGCGCGAGCAGGTCGGTCAGTTGTGCGGCATCGAAGATCATGCGGTTAATGGTGCTATCGACAAAGCCTTGCAGGGCGGCTGGGGCCAGCCCGTGCTGTTGGGCAATAGTGGCCAAGTGTTGCGCGGCTTGGTTGGCCTTAAAGGCTTGGTAGCCGTTACGGATGGCGGCTTCGGTCAGGCTTTCGCCGCTGTTAAGGCTGTTGATGTAGGCAATGATGTCGTCGCGTTCGTCCATTAGGTTGGCGTGGGCGCTGATCAGTTCAATCAGCTGTTGGCGGGTCATTTTTTGCTTGCTGGTGGTTTGCGTGGATTGCGCTATCAGCCCCATGATGTAATCGTAATCAATCACCGCCGAGGCAAACAGCACAAATTCAAAATCCAGTTGTTGCACAGCATCGGGGCTGTCTTTGCCTGGGTTTTGTTGGGCTTTCAGTTGTTGGGCGGTGTCCAGATACGCGCCTTTAAAGGCGCGTAGGGTATATTCCGGCAATATTTCCGCTACCTTATCTTGGTGGTCTTGGCTTAACTCGGTGTATTGGTCTATTTGCGTTTTTAGCCGCTGCACGTCTTTAAAGTGGTTGATAAATTCGGCGCGGGCGGTGTCGCCTTTCAGGTTGGCGATTTGTTCTGGGGCATAGCTTAGCCCTTGGCTGTGCATAAAGTTTTCCAGCTTGCTGACGGCGGCTTTCAGTTTATCCAACACCATCGGGGCGGGGTCCACCAGCCAGATTTGTTTGGCCTGTTCGCTGGGTAGGCCAGAAAATAATGCTATCGCCTCATTAACTTGTTGTTCTTGGCCGCGAAAATCCAAGATATTGCCCCACGGCTTGCAGTCGTTCAGCACGCGGTTGGTGCGCGAGAAGGCTTGTATCAGGCCGTGCTGTTTAAGGTTTTTGTCCACATACAGGGTGTTCAGGTATTTGCAATCGAAGCCGGTCAGCAGCATGTCCACCACAATCACAATGTCTATTTTGTCTTTACGCGGGCAATCTTGGTTGCTGTATTGCTGGTTTTTGATGCGGCCTTGCACGTCCTGATAGTACAGGTCAAATTCGTTAATGCTGTATTGGGTGCCGTAGTGCTGGTTGTAGTCGGCAATGATGGCCATTAAGGCGGCTTTTTTCTGTTCCGGTGCCTGTTGGTTGTCGGCTTTTTCTTGCGGCAGGTCGTCTTGCAGTTGTCTGATGTCGGCCAGGTTTTTGCCGTTTTGGCTGTTGTTGTCTTGCGCCAGTGCCTGTGCCGGTGGCGAGAACACGCAAGCGACATTAAGCGGCACAAAGCTGTCGTCTTCGGCTTGCCGTTGTGCCTGTCGGGTTTTGAACAGTTGCTGATAGTCTATGGCATGGTTGATGGAGGCGGTCGCCAAAATGGCGTTGAAGCGGCGCGAGTGGGTGGCGGCATCGTGTTTTTTTAGGATAGCATCCACCACCGCTTGCCGGGCGTGGCTATCTGCGGCTTGGCTTGGGGTTTTTTTGCCGCCTTGTGCTTGGCCTTGGGCAGCTAAAGCGGCTTCGGGCTGGTAATAGTCGATATGGAAGCCCAACACGTTTTTATCATCAATGGCGTGGCTGATGGTGTAGGCGTGCAACAGTTGCTCGAACAGGTCTTGGGTGGTTTTTAAGGAGGCCAGCGTGCCGTCAATTTGTGGCTGGCTGGCGTTGCCGTCAAAAATGGGCGTGCCGGTGAAGCCAAACAGTTGCGCTTTTGGGAAGAAGCTTTTAATGGCCTGGTGGTTGTCGCCAAATTGCGAACGGTGGCATTCGTCAAAGATAAACACCATGCGCTTATCGCGCAAGGGTTGCAAGCGTTCTTTGTAAGCGGGTTTGCCTTGTTGTTTGTGGCTTTGCTGGCGCTTGCCGTTTTCGTCCAGCGCCAGCCCGAGTTTTTGGATGGTGGTGACGATGACTTTGTCGGCATAGTCGGTCGATAACAGCCGTTGCACGAGGCTTTCGGTGTTGGTGTTTTCTTCCACGCAACCGGCTTGGAATTTGTTGAATTCTTCGCGGGTTTGCCGATCCAGGTCTTTGCGGTCCACCACGAACAGGCATTTTTCAATGTCCGGGTTGTCTTTCAGCAGGGTGGCGGCTTTAAATGAGGTAAGGGTTTTGCCGCTGCCGGTGGTGTGCCAGATGTAGCCGTTGCCACGGTTTTGCTGGATGCAATCGACAATGGCCTTAACGGCATAGATTTGGTAAGGGCGCATCACCAGTAGTTTTTGCTCGCTGGCGACCAGCACCATGTAGCGGCTGATCATTTGGCCCAGGGTGCATTTGGCCAGGAAGCTGTCGGCAAAGTCGTGCAAGTGGGTTATTTTGTGGTTGGCTTCATTGGCCAGTTGGTACACTGGCAAAAAGCGCTCGTCGGCGTTAAAGCTGAAGTGTTGGTTGTGGTTGTTGGCAAAGTAGTAAGTGTTGTTTTCATTGCTGACAATAAACAGCTGCATAAAGCATAGCAAGCTGTGGCTGTAGCCGTTGCCGGGGTCGTTTTTGTAGTCAACAATTTGTTGCATGGCGCGGCGCGGGCTGACTTGCAGGGTTTTCAGCTCAATTTGCACCACCGGCACGCCGTTGATGAGCAGGATAACATCATAACGGTGGTGGCTGTTGTCGGTGTTGATGCGTAGCTGGTTGACAACTTCAAAGTCGTTTTTGCACCAGTCTTTGATGTTGACCAGGGTGTATTGCAGGGGCGTGCCGTCTTCGCGCATAAAGAAGTTGCGCCCGCGCAGGGTTTTGGCGGCGGTGAACACATCGGGGCTGACGATTTGCTCGAGCAGGTGGGCGAATTCGGCATCGCTTAGCTTGACTTGATTAAGGGCTTGGAATTTGTTGCGGAAGTTTTCTTCCAGCGCTTCGCGGTCACGGATGTCGGCGCGATGGGTGTATTTAAGGTCGGTTAGCTTTTGGATCAAGCGTTGTTCGATCTGGCTCTCGGTTGTGGTCATGGGCAACGTAGTAAGCACGCCAATAAAGCAAGGTGCTGGTGCGGTTTTGGCTTAAGGTTAGAGGATTGGATTGCGAATCCCTTCGCGCTGTACAGTGTCCTAGCCCCGTTAAGGATTAACCGTATAAGTCTCGCTATAAGTGCTGCCCTCCGCACAGGCATCACGCGCTGTGGGGCTTTCACAAGACACATCGGTGACTTGCGCTTTTAACTCGCCCTTAGCTTCGGGTATAAAATAAAAGCGGAAATTAGGGTCGGCGCTGATGGCAATATCGGTCTTAGCCGTCATAATCGGCTTGTTGTTAAAA
>CAJAWH010000168.1 GCA_903945605.1 uncultured Methylococcaceae bacterium
CCAATAACAAAAGCCAAGCCCAATCACTCCAAAGCAAATTCAATGGGCACGTTCACCCAACTGGCGATTGCCGTATCTCCGTGTTTACCCGGCACAAAACGCCATTGTTTGACAGCCGCCATTGCCGACTCGTCCAAGACATCATGGCCGCTGCTCCGATATACGGACAAATCACCACAACGCCCGTCGGCGGTGACATAAACCCGCAAAATCACCCTGCCCTCCCAATGATGGCGTGTTGCCAATTCAGGATAGTCGGGTTTGGGGTTGCTTAAATAATTGGCATTGGCATTGGCGGGCACATCAGTACCCTCCGCGCCGCTTTGGGTGTTGCTGACGGTTGGTGCAGTAGTCATTGCAGCCGTAGTGGCGGACGGGCTGGCTGCTGTTGCTGCTGAAGGGGCTGGCTCCATCGGTTTATCTTCGCGTTTCACCAAAGGCTTTTTGATCTCGCTCCTTTCTTTAGGCTTGACAAGCGGTTTTGGTTTAACCTTGGGTACGGGCTTTTTTTCCGGTGGCTTAATGACCGGTTTAGGTGGCACAGGCGGCGCAAAGGCTTTGGCAGGTGCGCCTATATGGCGGGCAGTCAAGGCAATATCAATCATCGGTAAGGCCATAGCCTCGGTATATGCCAGCGGAGCAGGACGGTTCAGATACCAGAGCAACAACAAGCCATGCAACAAAGCCGCCAATACGAAAGCTATTGCCACGCCTAATGGATGTTGCCAATTGTCCGCTATCGCCATCTCATCAAAGGGGAATCGGATGGGTTCTGGATGGGCTGCTTTAACAAAAAAAAACTTCATTTTTTAGTGTTGGAGGGCCCAAGTTCATTATGGGAATTGAAACGAGCCTGCAAATCGGCAAGTTGTTGTTGCAGCCTTTCCAAATTACGGTTGGCAAGGTCAAGCTGTGCCTCGATGTGCTGGAAATGGATTTGGAAGTACCGTGCCGAAGGAAATCTAGGTCTTTCCGGTTTGCTTGTTTCTTCAAGCGCGTTTTTATTTTTAGGTGGTTGGCGTTTTGCCACCAACCTGATGCTATGTTCTAGTGTGTCCACAATTAAACCCGATGAATGTGTTTATCGTAAAACCAAAGTATTTTCATTCAAATCATAAGACGTTTGAAACCGGAAAAACCTCACCCCCATTTTTATTTTTTTAACCTCGGGTTTCCTAGAAACTGCCCAGTCACGCTAAAATCAATGGGGGTTATTCTGGCCCACGCTAGAGCAACAGCTGGCTTGCACTTTTAGCCATATCTGGGATAAAACAGTGGCAACTATCGGCTTCTGCACATAACTGCATAGCCACTTTTTCCTCGTCTCCTTTGAGCGGCGCAGAACAGCCCATCCGCACAGGATATTCTGCTGAATTGCTGGCATATTTACAAAAATGGCACTGCATTACCCACTAACCTGACTACCTGTTTTTTGGCTATTGGCCAGCCATCGGTGACGGGGTTAACAGATTATTGATCTGGGCCAAATCTTCCGGCGATAAAGTCCCTACTGCCTGTTTGAGCCTGAGCGTATCCAGCAAATAATCATAACGGGCCCAGGCATAATCTTTTTCGGCCCGAAGTTTTTCACGTTCTGCGATGGTGACATCCAAAGCAGTCCGGCGGCCTGCCCTAAAGCCGGCTTGAGTGGCAGCTAGTGCCGTTTGGCTGGATGCTAACGTTTGCCCTAAGGCCTTAACATGGCTAATACCGGCAACCACGCCCAAAAAGGCTTGGCTGGCAGCCCGATGTACGGTGCGTTGTAACTGTTTAAGATTCGCTTTGGCTTGGTTATGGCGATGTTCTGCTTCCCTAATTTTAGAATTGACCCGCCCTCCTTGATAAATAGGTACATTTAAGTTTAGGCCAACAATAGTGTCTGCTATTTCAGCAGAACCAAAACGACCGCCACTGATAGCATAAGCCTGATTGCCTATGGCATCTAAGGTAGGGAGATGCCCCGCCTTTTGGATGTCAATGGCGGCTCTGGCAATTTCAACCAATTGTTCACTGACCCGCAAACCTAAATTCTGGCTAAGTGCCTGGTTGACCCAACGTTCTTCAATGGCTGGGTCGGGGGCGATCAAGGGAATGTCATGACGCAAACCGTCCAGCTGACCGTAAAAACTCCCGGTAATTTCCTGCAAGCCTTCTTGGTTGTCACGAAGTTGACGCTCGGCGGCAACAACATCTGAAAGCGCACGGTCATAACCGGCTTTGGCTTCCTGCACATCGGTCATGGCCAAATAACCGACCGCCTGCCGCTGTTGGGTTTCTTTAAGGCTTCGGGCCAGCACCTCCTGTTGAGCTTTGGCAAAACGCAAGTTGTCAGCGGCTGCCAGAACCTCAAAATAGCGCTCGGCAACGCGCAATAACAGGGCTATTTCGGCGGCGGCAAATTCGGCTTCTGCCTGGGCGATGCGCTTGTCAGCCTGCTGCCAGGCAATGATGCGGTCATAATGCAGGATCGGTTGGGTTAATGTCAGGTTATAACCACCTGAAATAAAAGTGCTGGTGCCATTTGCACCTAGTGCCGCCCCACCAAATTGGACGGTTTGCCGGTCTTGGTTGACATTGGCACTCAAGCTGGCTTCGGGCAAAAACAACGCAGCGCGGCTCTGGGCTTTGGTTTCTTGCACAGCGGCCAAGGCTTCCTTGGCACTTTCCAGTTGCGGGTCTTCTTGTGCCGCCTGTTGGTAAACTGAAAAAATGTCCGCAGCTTGACCGGGTTTGGCAAACAGCAGCGTCAGGGCAATTGACCCAACTGCAACTATAAGGTTTTTTGTGTCCGGTTTCATCTCAAAGCTTGTTTGCCCCGTATCGCCCAACCCATTGCCAAGCGGAATAACAACGGCACAATAAACAAAGTCAATAGTGTTGAAAAACCTACGCCCCAGACAATGGCAGTTGCCACGGGTTTCCACATTGTCGCCGATTTGTCATCGGCCAATGCTAAAGGCAACAAGCCTACCAACGTGGTCAATGAGGTGATGAGGATTGGCAACAACCTTCTCCGGGCCGCATAAAGGGTGGCATGGACAACAGTCATGCCCGCGTCTAACCGGTCTTGTGCTGCAGAAAAGATCAAAATGGCAGAGTTGACTGCAATACCGG
Source organism: uncultured Methylococcaceae bacterium (assembly GCA_903945605.1). Taxonomy (GTDB): domain Bacteria; phylum Pseudomonadota; class Gammaproteobacteria; order Methylococcales; family Methylomonadaceae; genus Methylovulum. Next base: position 3,115 of record CAJAWH010000168.1, read on the forward strand.
CCAAAGCCACTGCGCCGTATAAGGTATAAATGCTGATGGGTTCGCGTGACAACAATAAACCCAACACTACGCCGGAAAATGCCATCGGCACTTTCAGCAACACCAGACAAGGTAAGCCATAACTTTGGAACTGCGCCCCGACAATCAGAAAAATCAGCCCGATGCCTAACACAAACTGTTGTCCAAGCTGGCTCAAGCCTTGGTTTACCGATTCAATTTCGCCACTAAAACTTACCGAGATGTTAGGGTAACGCCCTTGCACCGCTTCCCAACCCTGCTTAATCAGGTTATTGACGGCGACAGTATCCGTTGTGCTTTTGTCTATGTCGGCCTGTAACACCAGCACCCGTTTAAAATCGGTATGGTTAATGGTGGCGGGACCTATGCGTTGTTCGGCGATGACCAGCTGGCTGAGCGGAACGCCACTCCCGTCAGTGCGGGTCACGGTATGCCGCAATAATGCGGCAATATCGTGTTCGTTGGCCTCCTGTGCCCGCACCCGTACACCGACCGGTTCGTTTTGGTCGATATAACTGGCGACATTTTCACCATCGGCCAGTAGTTGCACCGTGCGGATCACCATCTCGGGGTTCAGTCGCGCCCGTTGGATGGCCGCACTGTCCAAATGCAATTGCAGTTCGGGCAAGCCCGCAACCGTGTCCAGTTTAATATTTTGGACCCCGGAAATGCCGTTAAGCAGCGTCTTTAATTCCGCCAAGGCCGCGTTGAGTTCCGCCCCGACCGCACCAGACAGCATGAGATTGATGGCTTTGCCAAAATGGCTGGGCGAATCCCCTTCAACCCAAATGCCCACCGTTCCTGGGATACTTTGCAGTACAGGTTTTACCAGCGGTATCAGGGTTGCGGCATCCCGCTCGGAATGGGCATTCAAATTGAACCACATATCGCCATACTGATGTCCAAACAGAAATTTGCCATCTATCTGGACTGCGCCGCTCTCTACAGCACTGGCCCGCAATTCACCGGCCCTAAAAATTTCCGTCACACGTTGTTCAATTTCTTCCAGTTTGGCAAGAGTGTGTTCGGAAGTGGTGCCATTAGGCATTTCCAGCGTCACAAAAAAACCATGACTGGGTTCTTCGGGGAAAAAACTGAAACGCACCCAACCCAAAGCCAGTGCTGTCCCGGTCAAAGCAAAAATAGCCAACAATAGCATCAGATAGCGCCGGGGGGTACGCAATACACTAACCAAGCCCCGCATATAATATTTCAATAAATTCCGTCTTAACCGATCCCGCCACATTGAATCTACACCTGGTTTGACCATCACCACAGCATGGGTGGGCAGAATCCATAAAGCCTGCAGCAAACTGATAAGCAAAGCCAAACAGACCACTTGCGGTACAACACCCATGATGCTGCCAAAAACACCCCCCACTGACATGAGCGGCATAAAACTGGCGATGGTGGTCAACGATGAAGTGGTGACCGGCAGCCATACTTCCCGTAAGGCGACAACGGTGGCCTCCAGTGGCACGAGACCCCGACGCAAATACTGGCCTATGGCCTCGATAACGACAACGGCATCATCAACCAACATGCCCAATACAATTACCACCCCCAATAACACGCTTAGGTTTAAGGATTGTCCTGACACTTGCAGGCCGATAAAAACCCCTGCCAATGAAAATGGCACCGCCAAAGTGGTCAGCAATGACAACCGTGTGCCCAGCATAAGCCACGTGACCGCCCACACCAACACCATACCTGACCAAGCGTGTTGTTCCATGACTGCCAGTGCATCACGAATTGCATCGGAAGTGTCTGTCAACAAAAACAATTTTACCCCCGTGGTTGAACTCACTTGGTTACGGGCATCAATATAGGCCTTAATTTTGTCTATCACATCCAGTGCATTCGCCCCGGCTTGTTTCAAAGGCATTACCACAATGGCAGGTTGCCCACGGAAGCGCGCGCCCATTTTTATCTTTTTACTGGTGAGGCTGATATCCGCCAATTCGCCAAGCCTAACAGTACCTTTGGCGGCAATAATAGGTAAAGCCGCTAGATTGGCTATGGCATTATCCGTGCCGTTCACACGCACTAACCATTCGCGACCGTCAACCTTGGTCGTGCCAGCGGAAATATCCCGGAAATAAGCCTTGACGGTATCGGCCAAGGCAGCCGGATCAATGCCTAAGCCAGCCAAACGTTCCGGATGGAAAACAATGTGCAGCTCAGGGTCTTCCAGACCTTTAGTGTCCACTACCAACACACCGGGCAAATGTTTCAGGTCTTGCTTCACCTGCCGCGCTTGGCGGCGGAAATTGTCATCATCACCTGGGCCATAGACCAGAACTTTGTACCAATCGGGATTCATGTTGTTAACTTCAAAAACATCCTGAACCGTATCTTTAGGCAATTGGGTTTGCGTCAACGCCTGCAGTTCACGCCGTAGCTCCTGTACCCTGCGTTCATAAAGTGCTTGGGTGATATCTTTAAACAATACATTGACAATCGTCATACCACTTTGGGCATTGCTGTAAACATGATTGATATCTTTAATTTTGGCGTGCAGCATACGCTCGACAGGGTCAACTAATAAGCGTTCCACATCCTCGGCCGACGCACCCGGCAACAGCAAGCTGATTTCAATGATATGCTGATGGTCATCAGGGGCTTTTTCCTTGGGCAGTTGCAAAAAGGCCAAAGTACCCAGAATAACTACCAGCAGGTAAGCCAGATTGGCAAGGACGTGGTTATCGTAAAGCCGGTTCAGCCACATGGTTTATCGATGTTCCTTATCAATTGGCTGGGTAGAAGCACCCTGTACCCTGACTTTGACTCCGTCATTAAGCCCATACTGCCCAGAAACCACGATAGGCGTGTCGGGAGATAAACCAATGATCGCGGGGCTGCCTTGTTGGGCATCCGGTAAGGCTTGAAAATGTGCCACATTATTGGTGACAATGAACACACCCAACTGCCCATCACGCTTCACCAGCAAATCAGTGCCGATATACCTGTTAGGGGTACGCCACAGCAAACGGCCCGCCGCCCCCGGCCCTGCTTTACGGTCAGAAAAATCGAGGCGGACTTCTTGGCTACCTGTTTCGGTGAGTATGGTTGGCAAGACCACTCTTAGTTTTAGCGGATACACTGTGCCATTGTGCTCAAAAACCAGTGTTCGGGCTTTCGACACGGCGGGCGTTTCGCGGCTGGCGACTTGCGCGGACACTTCGGAATGGTCAGTATCCAACAACCTTAGCAATGGCGTATTTCGCAGAGCAAACTGCCCGACACCCATCAGGCGTGCCGTCACCACACCGGCAAATGGCGCTTTGACAACACATTGGTCAATATGTTGTGCAGAGATTGCCAAACGGGCCTCATTAGCCGCAAGATCGCCGCGCAATACCGCCAATTGTGAACGCTTTTCCTGCACCTGCTCTTGCGGGATGGTCTGCTGTTCCGCTAGCGTCTCGGTTTGCTGCAACTGCCAGCGGGCCAATTCCAGCCGCGCTTGGTTGGCCTGGCGTTCAGCCTGTAAGCGGCTGTGTTCCAGCTCAAAATCTTGGCAAGCCAAACGCGCCAATACCGCCCCCGCCTTAACCTGATCGCCCACACGTACCAGAACCTCCAAAACTTGTGCATCTATTTGTGTGGTTATGGATGTGTCGTTGAGGCTAATGGCCACGGCTGGGGCAGAAGATTCGGGGTAAACCGCCAGTTCTGATAAGGCTTTAGTTTGCACCAGTACCGGCTCATCAGCCCAAACCCAAGGGCAAACAAAAATCCACCCGCTAACCATTAGAAGAAAAGCCACATCAGACCGCTTGAGGCTTGACAATGGAAAAAATGGCAACTGATTTGACAGTTTTTTGACAAACATTCTTGTTATATAAAAACTTAGTGTGGTTGGTTGAAAAACCAAGTTGGGGGGTGGTGTGGGGCTGTTACAGTCTTTGATCATCATGAGCCAATACCCATTTTATCCATTATTGGCATTTATTAAGCCCATAAAACTCGATTGCTTAAGCCATCGCCAAGTATTCATACAAAACTAAGACGTTTAAAAAACCTAAACCCCCCACTTTTTTTATGTTGAGCCGGTGCTGCAGTGATTTCCTTATTTAAAATTCTAGGCGAATTGAACCAAGAAAAGTGCGTGGTGTTGCAAACACATAATTACGGCCAGAGCCGCTATAAGGGTTGTAATAAGTTTTGTCTAGCAAGTTATCCGCATTAAGCTGAAGGCTAATCTTAGAGTTACCCATTTTCCATGAATATCCGGTCATCAGGTTGAGTATGGCATAGCCAGGTAATTGATAGGTGTTGGCGTTATCTCCTTGACGTTCGCCTCGGGCAACCACACCAGCACCAAACTTGAATCCCCGCAAATTATTATCTTGCGGTTCATAAGTCGTCCATAAGCTTCCGCCGTGGGTGGGAACGCCCCAGTAGCGGTTTCCTTGGTTGCCTGAATTGGTGCCAATGACATTGCCGTAATTATCCAATACCAGGCCGACATCCTTGGTGATACGGGAATCGATATAAGCATAACTGCCTATCATTTTCACAGTTGGCCAAATTTCGCCCGCAAAATCCACCTCAAGCCCTTGGTTTCTGACTTCACCCGTGGTAGATGAAAAACCTTGTGCCGCTAAAGCTGGATTAGAATTTGGCGTGGACACATGCTGCTTGGTTAGATCGAACCAAGCGATACTGCCCGTGAATCGTTTGTCAAACAGTTCGGTTTTTACCCCTATTTCCTTTTGTTCCGCCGTGGTGGGTGCCAACAATGTCCCATCAACATTATGGCCATTGGTTAGGCCAAAGTTTTCCACATAATTGCCATAAACACTGAGTGCTGGAATGGCTTGCCAGACTAAGCCAAACCGGGGTTTTAAAGCATCTACATTTTCCGCATTGCTGCTTGTGGGTTGGACAGAAACGGTGTAAGCATAGTCCGGTGTGTTCAAAAGCCCGTCAGTTCCGCTATGGACTGGATTATACAAATCAATAGTAGGTGTTGTGGACGAGTTGAATGAGCCTGCCTGAAAGCTATCTTCGACCAGATAATCCCACCCAATCAGCAAGGTATGAGCCACTTGCAAGGCGTCAATTTTGCCAATTAGATTTAGGGATGTGTAATAAGCTTGGCTATTGAGGGTTGGCGTATTGAAGTAGGTGCGCGCAACCGGGCAGCCTTGGGGCGTACATGTTGTCGAGTCCAACAAACCCTGAATGCCGAATAAAAATTTTCATACCCAGTGGCGATAATTGCCGTAAGGTTTGTTCACATAAAGCCAACTCTTGCAGAGTGGGCAATTGCTGTTCTGGGGATAACGAAACAGTTGCCATCGCCAAAGCCTCATGGTCGTCAACGCAAACGAGCGGATCGGTTCGCTGGCGGCGTAAATGATCAGTGGCGAGGTTGGCAGCGATCCGACACAAAAAAGCACGCGGATTATGGATGGGTTCAGTGCTTTTGACACTAATCAAACGTAAGAACAGGTCTTGTAACAAGTCATTGGTGGTTTCTTGGCAGGACACCCGGCGAAACAAAAAACCGGTCAATTCTTGCCGGTACTGTGCAATCAAGGATTCAGCGTCAAATGGGGAAAACGTTAGCATATCGCAGTCAAAAAGCTTAAGATTAAAATGTCGCCCAGCTTGGCAGCTAACAGCCGAAGGGTCTTATCTTGCTACTGTACGCAATATTCGTGCAATTTTTTATTTCGACAAATAAACAATTGGTTATGTAAAATTTTAGCTGAACATATTGCAAACACTAAGTGATATGCCACAGCAGATGCGGCTTATCACACACCGGGTAATTGCTTGACTGACAAGTGCTAGCAGGCTTACCGTAATCTTACTTCTTACTTAAGAGGCTAACGTAATGCAAACCACCCTTTTATCCGGCAGGACAGATAATTCTCCCCAAGGCTATACGCGACGCCTTTGCTTGACGTGCCGGGGCAGGGGTTGGAAGTTGGAATGACCTCCCAAGCATTTTAATGTCGAAACGTTAATTACAGCCAACGCACCAGATTTAGATTTTCAATCCTTTCAAAATGCTTGCCATTATTGGTAGCTAACGAAAATCCGTTCGCTTTAGTAATGCTGGCAATCATTAAATCCATATCAGCAATCATATTGCCTTGCCGTCTTAGCCCAGCTTTGTCTTGGGCAAAAATCACACTAGATTGCTGGTCAAATTCCAAAATAGGCAACATCGCCAATAATGCTGTTATTTTACTTAGATTGTATTTTATCTTTGACGAATTATAGGCTCCGTACAACAATTCAGTGTAATTGATACGGGTTGTAAAAAGGTTTTCTGCCGGGTAATTGGACAATTTTTCGACTATTTCAACTTGGCCTTTTAAAAAATAAATCAAAATATCACTATCAATGACGATATTCATAAAGCCAAATCAAAGTCTTTGCTGGATTTATCGGTTTGTATTGTATTTAACATGGCGTCCGCCTCAGCAGCCGACAATGTTCCGGCAAACCGCATCAAAGTGTTTTTTCGGCCTACCCTAGATGCCGCAAAATACGTCACAGCTTGTTCGATAATATCCGTTTTGCTGGTTTGCAAGTCTTTGGCGAGCACAGCAATCATCGTCAAAATATTTTCATCTAGCCTAAAATTAGTGGCTTGTTTCATCAGGAATCTCCCATACGCATTAAGTTGTATATACATTATAGGCATATTTTTTTACCTATGTAAATACGTTTTCAAGTCACTGCGTAGCTTCCTGAATACAATCAAAAAAAGCGTCTACCCTAGATGTGTTATCCATACACTAAAAAATTCGCTTAGTTGACAACCTCGCCACCCGCTTTTTATACCAAATATAAATTCCAGTGACCGACAGCAGCACAATCACTATGCCGGTTAGGCATACCAGTATCCGATACCAAAGCCAGCCGTGAATATCGGCAAAATGCAATGCCCGTAACCACATCGTGATGGTGTTGCCGGTTTTCTGCCCCTCTGGCATAAAAAGGTGCTTGTTTTCCCCGCTAGTGCCGTCCACCCACAAGCCAACGCCCCCCCAGCCACCGGCGCTGATGTTTTTGTCACTCTTAAAAGTGGTGGTATAAACGCCGATTTCGGGGATATAACCCGCCCCCATAGCCTCACCCACCGTAAAGTGCTGGTTATCGGCAATTTCATTAATCAATTGTCGGGATTTGTCCAGACCTTCATGCCAATTCAGCAACGGTTTCTCAATGGCAGGTTTACCCATCATGCCCGTCATATATTCCATCTCGGATTCGTAGGCGAACAAGTGCGAGGTGACCCACTCGTAGACGGAAGACATATTGAACATGACGCTGGACCAAGCAAACACCAATAAAAGCGGCGTGAACCATAAGCCCGAAGCGCGGTGTAAATCGAAGTTGAGCCGTAACACAGAAGCTGGCCATTTGATTTGCCAAGCCAACCGCCAACGCGAAAAAAAAGGCCTAAAAGTTTTAGGAAAGGTCAGATAAATGGCGTAAAAACAATCTAACGTCCAAGCCAAGTCGACAACACCCAATATCCAGCCACCCGTTTCATTCAGGGCAAGGTTCATATGCAGCTTGTAAAGAAAAGGCATGACATTGGCCCGCCCTTCGGCAATATCCCCCCAACGCCTATGCCCCAACTCCTTACCGCTATAAGGGTCAAGGAACATCTGGTCAAACCCCACTGCATAGGGCTTGCCCGTTTCCGGATTCTGTCGGGGGCTGACACGCAGAAGAGCCTGGTTGTGGGTCACCGAAAAATAGCCTACACGGATTTGGGGTTCTTGTTGTTCTGCCCGCTCAGCGATCGAAGCCAAATCAAGCTGATGGGCATCAGCTGCGGGAGCGGTTGCAAAAAACTCTGGGTTAATAAGTGCTTCCAATTCCTGGTTAAAAGCCAATAGGCTGCCGGTAAGGCCTTCTATAATCAAAAAAACGGCCATAAACAGCCCCACCCAACGGTGGATGGCAACAATATATTGGCGTTTCATCATAAAAATTGCGGCTGGCATTAAAATTCTACCCGCAGCGTGCCCATAAAAGCTCGTGGGGTGCTAAAAGAGACCGGCACAACATTGCCGGAAGAACCATAAGACCAATTGGCGATGTTCAAATACTGCTTGTCCAAGAGATTGTCGGCGTTTAATTGTGCGGTCAGTTTGAAGCCCGCCACCTGCATTTGATATTTGACCATGGCATTCCAAATACCATAACCGGCCGTTTGTATGGTATTGGTGGCATCCAGCGAGGAACCGCGTAAAGTGACCCCGGTGCCGACAGTCCAGCCGGTGTTGCCGGTCTGGTCAAAATTGTAGGTCGACCAAAAACTGCCCATATTAAAAGGCGTGCTGGGCATACGTTGCCCCACCAAATAAGTGCTGCTATTGGCAGGAGTATTGGTGCTTTCAGTGATCCGTGCGTTGTCATAGGCATAGTTGATGATTGTATTCCAGCCCGGCATCAACTCCCCTTGCACATCGACTTCCACACCGCTGCTGTTGACCGCACCGATCAAGGTTTGTGGGACACTGACCGATGCGAAACAGCCCAAGGGGTTATGTTGCGGGTTAGGGTCGCAGACCGGTATGTTGGTTTTGGTCAAATCAAAAACCGACAAGGATGCCTTCAACCGACCTTCATAAAATTGGGTTTTGATGCCCGCCTCCTTGTCGACCGCATTACTGGATTTAAGCGGATTGCCCAAATAATCAAAACCGGTATTAGCGGCAAAGCCACCCGAATAATGGGTGAACAAACTCAACCAAGGTGTGGCTTCCCAAAGTAACCCCAATCGTGGCGTAAAAGCAGCATCGGCCAGTGGAACCCCCCATTGCTTAGTCACGCCATCACCACCAAACCCTGGCCCATAGATATTCCAGTTGTAATTGCCCACATGCTGGTAACGCATGCTCATCATCAAATTAAGCCGCTTAAACAGCTTCATTTGGTCTTGGGCATAAATGCCTAAACTGTTGGTGGTCGACGCATACTTAATAAAACTGTTTGGGTCGGGGTAGACGGGCGTTACCGAACCGATAGGGTTTTGCACATTAATGGTTGACGTGCCAGTTGCTTCTATTGCATTGCCATAATTGTAGACATGATAAAAATCTGAGCCTAATAACAAGGTGTGCTTGACACCATAAGTATTAAAATGCCCAGTCAAATCCAAGCTGGTGGCATCGGTCTCATCGGTATTCAACGGCGCGCCATAAGACGACTGGGTGGCCATTAAAGTGTTATTGGCACCGTAAAAAAAGCTAGATATATTTCCGCTGTTGCCGGAGCTGGACACAAAGTTGGTCATCAGCTGGTGTTTAAGCTGCCAGTTGTCATTGAACTCATGCGTCCAAGACAACATTGTCCGCTCCCTGTTCGTGGTGTAACTCAAAGGATAGGGGTATAACAAATTTTCTGCCGTATTGATTGGCACGAAATGGCCATTAAAATAAGGCATGACTTGGGCATTGTCGTTGGTGTAGGGATTGTTGGTGTACTCAAATTTCAGCAGCATTTGCGTGCGCGGGCTGAGCAGCCATTTAAAACGAGAGTGTAAAACTTTTCGTGTAAACCGCCACTAAAAAACTTCTGAAAGTCGGTCGCCATACAAAATCATAAGCTGATTCAAGGCAGGTTTCCAATTGTGGATTGGCATCGTCCACTTTTTGGCGGCCTGATCAATCG
>CAJAWH010000169.1 GCA_903945605.1 uncultured Methylococcaceae bacterium
AAGACACCTATAATTCTAACTACCACGACCACAACAGCTTGTCCCTCACCATCAACGACACCGCGGCCAACATTGCCAGCAACGCCACCGCCCTGCAGACACTGGCGGCGGCAATGGCCCAGGACACTTATGGGTCTGGCAGCAGCAATAACAATAGCTTGTCCCTCACCATCAACGACACCGCAGCCAATATTGCCAGCAACGCCACCGCCCTGCAGACACTGGCGGCGGCGCTGGCCAAGGACACTTATGGGTCTGGCAGCAACAACAACAGTTTGACCCTCACCATCAACGACACCGCAGCCAATATTGCCAGCAACGCCACCGCCCTGCAGACACTGGCGGCGGCGCTGGCCCAGGACGCTTATGGTTCTGTTGGCCAAAGCAACAACAACAGCTTGACCCTCACCATCAACGACAGCGCCGCCAATATTGCCCGCAACGCCAGCACCTTGCAGACACTGGCGGCGGCACTGGCCAAGGACGCTTATGCTTCTGTTGGCCAAAGCAACAACAACAGCTTGACCCTCACCATCACCGACACAGCGGCCAATATTGCCAGCAACGCCACTGCCCTGCAGACACTGGCGGCGGCACTGGCCAAGGACACTTATGGGTCTGGCAGCAGCAATAACAACAGCTTGTCCCTCACCATCAACGACACCGCAGCCAATATTGCCAGCAATGCGGTTGCATTAAATGCGCTGACCGCAAAGCTATCCCAAGACATTTATGGTTCTGGCAAGAATAACGATCACCTGACCATCACCATCACCGACACCTTAAGCCATGTCCTAACCAGCATCAACAACCTTAACAGCTTATCGGCTGCTATCACCGGCATTACGCTAACAGACAATAGCGTGCCTTCCGCAACCTTGTCGACCAGCCAGTACAGCACCGATACGGCACTGCTGGCTAAAATCAGTATGCCTTATACCCTCAATATCAGCGGCGAGTTGGCCGCCAATGTGTCTGTGGATGCCAAAAACAGCCACGTCACCAGCATGGGTGTGTTGGACACTGCCGCCCATGTGGCAGTCAACCTAGATGGCGTGTTGGAAGCCAACGTGGCCAAACTGTCCACCATAACCCTGACCGACGGCGGCACACCAACCTTGGCCTTAACGACTAGCCAAGTTTTGAACGATATATCAGCTTTGGGGAAAATCGGCTCACAATACAGCATCACCTTGACCGATACGACGCCCCCCACTTTGTCCATAGCCGCCAGCCAGCTTGTCCAAGATACGCCTGTTTTGGGCAAGATCAGCACCGCTTATAAGCTGGCTCTGACCGACCAAGGCTCTCCCAGCATAGTGCTGACCGCCAGCCAATTCAGCCAAGATACGGCACTGCTGGCTAAAATCAGCACACCTTACAGCCTTAGCATCAGCGGCGAGTTGGCCGCCAGCATCGCCACCGATGTCAAAAACAGCCACGTCACTAGCATTGCCGTAGCAGACACCGCCGCCCATGTCAGCACCAACCTAGACAGCCTGAAAAGCAACCTCGGCAAGTTGTACGGCATCACCCTGACCGACCCAACCCCCCCCGCGTTGTCATTGACTGCGGCGCAAGTGACCAGCGACCTAGGTGTGCTGAACGCCATCAGCTCGCCTTATCTGTTATCAGTAAAAGACACTGTCGCCAACCTCAACAGCCTGGCTTTGGACGGTGTGCAAGACAGCCAAATCGAAATCATGCCCACGTCATTGCTGGCCACGCTCACGGAAAATACCCAAATCACCGACCTGAACCTGTCGCAGATCAATTTGACCGGCGACTCCATCACCGAAAAGGCTTACCAGACCACCGGCACCGAAGTGGACATTGTCACTAGCAAAGGCGCGGTTGCCAACCAACTGTTCTTCACCCACGACACCGAAGCCCAATTGCATTTGCTGGGCATTGGCACTACCGTGGTGCATGTGATGTAAGTTTGATGGCCTTGGCGGCAACACCTAAAAGAGTGGTGTTGCCGCTTGCGGGGAGTCGCTATTTTTGCGAAAGCGTGTTTAGGGGCATCCCAGCCCCAACAAGCGGCAAACTGACGTGAACCATTTTAATGCCTTCGGCTACCCCGATTCGTCCGCGTCACCTGGCCCCGGCCCAACAAGGGGACCGGAACGGCGGTTCCACATGACTTTACGCCGTTTCGGGATGCCTTGCAGGTTGCCTCCGCCACGCTACGGCAACCCGCCCGGCCCTACGGCTATCGGGGACTAAAAATCTTCGCTGCTCTTCGTTCCGCTTCCAAGATTTTTAGCGTATGGGCAAATATCCTGTGCGAATAAATTCGCACCTACCAAGCGTCGCACCACCGTAGGTGCGGATTCATCCGCATTTATTAACTCCCCACCACCCTATCAAAATCCCAAACCAGCACACCCCCACTGTTTAAGCGCGTCAACTTAAGGTACTATGACAGGCTAAATTTAGCGGTGATGACTTAAGATGATTGATAACGATAATTTTTATTGCTTGGCCCAGCAGTTGATTGAAGCCGGACGGTTTATAAACAGCCAAGGCTGGGTGCCCGCCACCAGCGGCAATTTTTCGGCACGGCTGGCAGATGGCTCTATTGCCATCACCGTGTCCGGCAAACACAAGGGGCATTTGCAAATCAGCGATATTATGCTGGTTGATGCCTATGCCAACAGCTTGGATGGTAAAAAACCCTCTGCTGAAGCGGTGTTACATACTTCGATTTACCAACGTTTCCCTGAGGCACAAGCGGTGTTACATCCGCATTCGCCCAATGCCATTTTGGTGTCCAAGCTATTCGCTGACGAGATCATTTTGGAAGGCTATGAATTACTGAAAGCCTTTAAGGGCATCACCAGCCACGACAGCCGCATCAGCATCCCTATTTTTGCCAACGATCAGGATATTCCGCGCCTTGCCCGACAAGTGGAGCAGTATATGGACAGGCACGGGGAGATTTTCGCCTATATTATTGCCGGACATGGCCTGTATACTTGGGCGGCCTCGGTGGCTGAAACGCTACGCTATCTGGAGGCGTTAGACCATTTGTTCAATTATGAATTACGACTTAAAGGAATCAGACCATGAGCCTACTCGCCATTTACCCGGACAACAACCCGCTGCAAGGCGAGCGTTATAGCGGCTATGATGCCATTTGCCAGCAATTGGCGGCTATTGGCGTGCAATTTGAACGCTGGGCCACTGTTGACGGGCTAGCGGCTGATGCCGACCCTACCACTGTGCTGGCTGCTTATGCCGAACCAGTGACACTGCTCAGCGGGCAGTACGGCTTTCAGTCGGTGGATGTGATTAGCCTGAACCCTGCGCATCCGAACAAGGTCGAGTTACGGCAAAAATTTCTGGCTGAACATACCCATGATGATTTTGAGGTGCGTTTTTTTGTGGCGGGCAGCGCTTTGTTTTATCTGCATGTCGGCGCTAAAGTTTATACCGTGCTGTGCGAACAAGGCGATTTGATTAGCGTGCCTGCACATACGCCACATTGGTTTGATATGGGCGAAAACCCGTACTTTGTCGCTATCCGTCTGTTCACCACCGCCGAAGGCTGGGTGGCACAAATGACTGGCAGCACCATTGCCCACTCTTTCCCGAGTTATGATGAAACGGTGGCTAGTTTATGATTAAGGCGATTGTCACCGATATTGAAGGCACTACAACGTCTTTGTCGTTTGTCAAGGATGTGCTGTTCCCTTATGCCCGCAGCCATCTGGCGGACTATGTGCAAAGCCACGCACAGCAACCGGCGGTAAAAGCATTGTTGGATGATGTCTGCACAACAGTGGGCAAAGACCTGACACCAGCAGACATAACCGCCCAATTGCTGGTTTGGCTGGATAACGATGAAAAAATCACCCCGCTAAAATCATTGCAAGGGCTGATTTGGCTAGATGGTTATCAGCAAGGCGCGTTCACCGGCCATATTTACCCTGATGTGCCGTTGGCTTTTAGGGCATGGAAAGCGGCGGGGCTTGATCTGTACATTTATTCATCCGGTTCTGTACAGGCGCAAAAGCTGTTATTTGGGCATACCAGCTATGGGGATTTGACCCCGCTGTTGTCGGGTTATTTTGACACCCATATTGGCGGCAAACGTGAAGCAGCTTCTTATCAGGCCATTGCCGACCAGATTGGCTTGCCCGCCCCGTGTGTGTTGTTTTTATCGGATATTAAAGAAGAGTTGGATGCCGCCCAGGCGGCGGGGTTTGCCACGCTTTGTCTGTGCCGCGAGGGGGTGTTGGCGGATGTGCCAGGGCATAAGGTGGTGGGCAGTTTTGCTGGCATTGGGGTTTGAGTAATGCGTGCTAATCTAGTTATAAAGCTGAAAATTTATGTTAATCACCCTTGATGTCCCGAATGATTTAGGCATACGCTTGCGTCCTTTTGCAGAACAGCTGCCGCGTTTATTAGAACTGGGCTTACGGGAATTGACTACGCCCGGCGGCACAGAATTCCATACTATGAATGACATTTTAGAGTGCCTTGCCAAACTGCCCAGTCCTGAAGAAATTTTGGCGTTACGCCCCGCACAGGAATTACAGCAACAGATGGACGGTTTACTGGAAAAACAGCGCGAATACGGCTTAACTGCAGAAGATGAATTGCAATGGCAACGTTATGAGTATTTGGAACATTTGGTAAGAATTGCCAAGGCAAATGCGTTGTTGAAGCTTAAACAAACATCATGAGCCGGACTTATATTCCGGTTGGACTAAGGCAGCATGTCTATGACCGCGCCCAAGGATGCTGTGAGTATTGCCTGATTCCAGAATTGGCCGTTTTATTCGCCCATCAAGTCGACCATGTTATCGCCGAAAAACATGGCGGCTTAACAGACACCTCTAACTTAGCCTTAGCTTGCGCCCTTTGCAACAAATATAAAGGCAGCGATATTGCGTCAGTTGATTCTGAATGCAATGATATTGTGCGACTTTTTAATCCTCGTTATGATAAATGGATTGAACATTTTTCATTGGCTGATGCCGAGATAAAACCGCTCACGGCAATTGGGCGGGTCACTGCAAACTTATTGCAACTGAACCGTGCCGAAAGGGTTGCTGAGCGGGATATATTGATCAGGGCAGGCGTATATTTGACTTGCCACTAATACAATCCCGCACTACCGTCCATTTGCCCGGTCTGCCCGTATAACATCGGCCGTCCGGCATTGAGCCAAGCGGCATCAATGACTTCGCACACGGCAATCTTATGGTCGCCCGCTTCGCTGAAGTGGCTGACTTTGCAATCGAAATACACCAAACAGTCGGACATCACCGGTGCGGCGGTTTGTGCCGTTTGCCAAGCACAGGCAGCCATTTTGTCGGTCAGGTTGCCACGGCCAAAATGTTCGGCAAGGGCATAGTGGTTTTGCCCCAGCACATTGACGGTGCAGACCCTGCCCTTTTGCAACAGTGTGTACGAGAAATGCGCAGGGTTGATGCTAAAGGCCAGCATCGGTGGTTTAAAGGACACTTGCATAACCCAAGCGGCGGTGAAGGCATTTTGCCGTTGCCCGTCACTGACTCCGATGACATAAACACCGTGGCTGATTTGTTTGAACAAGTTGGCGCTGTTTTCTATCATGGGCAGGTCTCCAGTTGGATGCGCATGGACAAGTCTATGGCTGTCAGATGTTTGGTCAGTGCGCCAATGGAAATGTAATCCACCCCCGTTTCGGCGACGGCGCGGATAGTGTCCAAGGTGATATTGCCGGAGGCTTCCAGCTCTATGGCCTTGCCCTGTCGGGCTGGGCTTTGTTTGTTGATGGCAACGGCAGTTTGCAGATCAGCCAAGCTGAAATTGTCGAGCATAATGCGCTCGGGCTGTGCCGCCAGTGCTTGGTGCAATTCGTCCAGCGTCTCCACTTCCACCTCTATGGGCTGGCTGGTGATTTGCCGCGCCGCTTGTACGGCCAGTGCCAGTGAGCCTGCGGCGATAATGTGGTTTTCTTTTATCAACACGCCATCGTAAAGGCCGATACGGTGGTTATGGCAACCACCACAAGCCACCGCATATTTTTGCGCCAAGCGCAAACCAGGAAGGGTTTTGCGGGTGTCCAGAATTTTGCAGCCGGTGCCCGCCACAGCATCCGCATAGCGTTTGGCTATTGTGGCAGTGGCGGATAAGGTTTGTAGGCAATTGAGCGCGGTGCGTTCGCCAGTGAGCAATGCGCGGGCAGGGCCTTGCAACGTGCACAACAGGGTGTCCGCCGCCACTCTTTCGCCTTCCGCCACCCGCCAAGTCGCGCTGACTTGCGGATCCAGTTCATTAAAGACCGCATCAAACCACGCTTGCCCGCACATCACCATGGCTTCGCGGGTGATGACTTGGGCGCTGGCAGTGATATGGGCAGGGATAATGGCGGCGGTCAGGTCGCCACTGCCCAGGTCTTCTGCAAGAAACGGCTTGATATTTACTACAATGTCCATTCGGGTCTATTAGGCTGTGTGCAGGTATGGGTTCTGAAGTGGCTTAACTGCGGGTATAGCGTTGCTTAATGGCTTGTGCCAATTGGTGCACCGCCATCGCATATTTGTTGCTGTTGTTGTATTTTTTGATGACCTTGAAGTTAGGGTGTATGTACCAGTATTCTGGGCCTTCATAAGTGCTGAGTTCAATGATGGCGGGGTTGTTGGCAGCAGCGCCGGGTTGCGTGACAGGGCTATGGTATTGCCAACCACTGCGCGAGAAATAATGGGCGACACTGCCAATGGCATCTTGCGGGTCCCAAAGATCACGCCGTCCATCTTGATCAAAGTCAACCGCCAAACGGCGGAAACTGCTGGGCATAAATTGCCCAAAGCCCATAGCACCGGCCCAAGAGCCTTGCGGTTTGCGGGGGTCAAAGCCTTCATCACGGGTCATCAACAGAAAATTCTCCAATTCTGAGGTGAAGTACTGGGAACGCCGGTAGGTGTCAAATGATAAGGTGGTCAGGGCATCAAAAATACAGGTTTTGCCAAAATTTTTACCAAAATAGGTTTCTACGCCGATAATACCGACAATGTATTCAGGATCAACACCATAGGTGGCACTGGCGCGTTGGATGGCAGCGGCGTTGTTGCGCCAAAACTCCACCCCGTTGCTGATATGGGCTTCGGTCAGAAACTTGTTGCGGTAACGTGTCCAGCTACCTGGGCTAGGTTTGCTGGGGCCGGTGGATGGCGGCGGATTTTCCAATTTGATAACCGAATCCAAGCGGTTAGCGGTGGAAAATAGGCCGTTTAGATAGCTTTCTGAAAAACCATGTTGTTGCACCATTTTTTTGATAAAGCTTTGCACCCCTAAAGACCGGGCGTAAGTGCCGCTGACCGCATTGGCGGCATAGTGGCCTGCCGCCTGTTCGGGCGGCAACAAGGGTTGTTGGCTAAAGGCAGGCGGGGCTTGTTGTGGATAAGTCTGCACGGGAGGGGGCACTGGTTGGTAAACTTGTGCAGTGCTATCTAGTGGTGGTCGGGCCACATCACTGGCACAGCCTGCCAGCAACAGCAAAAAAACATTTATCAACAGGTGTTTATCGTATTG
Organism: uncultured Methylococcaceae bacterium; assembly: GCA_903945605.1. Classification (GTDB taxonomy): domain Bacteria; phylum Pseudomonadota; class Gammaproteobacteria; order Methylococcales; family Methylomonadaceae; genus Methylovulum. The sequence continues at coordinate 7,531 of CAJAWH010000169.1, forward strand.
GTTTAGCATATTGTTGTAGCCTCTTTTTTTATTGGCTTGCAAGCCAGCTGTTGTGTTTGCTTTAGGCAGCCCGCAATCCGTCGTGTTTTTTATCTTAACCTGCCAAACAAGATTTTACTGGTAAAATCATAACAAAACCTTGCTTAATTGCATTATTGCTTATACTTTTGGTGATAAGTTTACGCTTTTGCCAATAACTTATGCATTACATTTGTATAAAAGGCCCAGTAAAATGTAGAATAGTAGATTACCCTACAAGCTGGCTACCAGCCAACAAGCTGAAGGGCTTTGTTTTTTTGTGACCGGCCTTGCCCTGTCACAAAATGCGCAAAGCTTACAGCAGGATTTAAATTAGCAAAAAGTATATTGAGGTATTAGCGTGGAGCTAAGCGGTGCACAAATTCTGGTCCAAAGCCTTCAAGATGAAGGCGTAGAATATATTTTCGGTTATCCCGGCGGCGCGGTGTTGCATCTGTATGATGCCCTGTTCCAGCAGGAAGGTGTCAAGCATATTTTGGTGCGTCATGAACAAGGCGCCACCCATGCCGCGGACGGTTATGCCCGCGCCACCGGCAAGCCCGGCGTGGTGTTGGTCACCTCCGGCCCAGGTGCCACCAATGCCGTCACCGGTATTGCCACCGCTTATATGGACTCTATCCCCATGGTGGTCATTTCTGGTCAAGTGCCTTCGCCGGTGATTGGCAGTGATGCTTTTCAGGAAGTGGACATGGTGGGTATCACCCGCCCTTGCGTTAAGCATAATTTTTTGGTCAAAGATGTCACCAAGCTGGCGGAAACCGTCAAAAAGGCGTTTTATGTGGCGACTACCGGCCGCCCAGGCCCTGTGGTGGTCGATATTCCAAAGGATATCACCGACCCCAAAATTAAAGTGCCCTATAAATACCCTAAAAAAGTGGTCATGCGTTCTTATAATCCGGTCACTGCGGTATCTAAAAACCAAGTGAAGAAAGCGGTCGAGCTGCTGTTAAACGCCAAAAAACCGATGATTTATTCCGGTGGTGGCGTGGTGTTGGGCGAAGCCAGCCAAGAATTGACCGCATTTAGTCAACTACTGGGCTTTCCGGTGACCAATACCTTGATGGGCTTGGGCGCATATCCTGCCAATGACAAGCAGTTTGTCGGCATGTTGGGGATGCACGGCACTTACGAAGCCAATATGGCGATGCACGAAAGTGATGTGATTATTGCCATTGGCGCCCGTTTTGATGACCGTGTCACCGGCAAACTGGACGAGTTTTGCCCTTATGCCAAGATTATCCATATTGATATAGACCCCGCGTCGATTGCCAAAACCGTTAAGGTGGATGTGCCTATTGTCGGTGAAGTCAAGCAGGTGCTGGCGCTAATGATAGAGCTGATTGCTGAGCATAAAGGCAAGGTCAACAAAAAAGCTTTGGAGGCATGGTGGTTACAAATCAGCCAATGGCAAGCCATAGACTGTTTGCAATATGACCGCGATTCAATGTTGATAAAGCCGCAATTTGTCATTGAACAGCTTTATGAAGTGACCAAAGGGGATGCTTATGTCACCTCCGATGTCGGACAGCACCAGATGTGGGCAGCACAATATTACCGTTTCAGCAAACCGCGCCGTTGGATCAATTCCGGTGGTTTGGGTACTATGGGCTTTGGCTTGCCAGCGGCTATCGGGGTCAAATTGGCCTTCCCTGATGCCCATGTGGCTTGTGTTACGGGCGAAGCCAGCATCCAGATGTGCATCCAAGAATTATCCACTGCACTGCAATACAAAACGCCGATAAAAATCATTAACCTGAACAACCGCTATATGGGCATGGTGCGGCAATGGCAGGAATTCACTTACGAAAGCCGTTATTCACATTCGTACATGGACACCATCCCTGAGTTTGTGCAATTGGCGGAAGCTTATGGCCATGTCGGGATGCGCGTTGACCAACCCGACGAAGTGCGTCCGGCCTTGGAAAAAGCGTTTGCCATGACTGACCGCACGGTGTTTTTGGATGTTATCACTGACCGCACCGAAAACGTTTACCCCATGATTGAAGCGGGCAAAGCCCACAACGACATGAAATTAAGGGTGGCCACCGGCACTTCAACCGACAGGGAGCTGGCATAATGAGACATATCATTTCCATTTTGATTGAAAACGAATCCGGCGCGTTGTCGCGGGTGGCGGGCTTATTTTCCGCCCGTGGCTATAACATTGAATCGTTGACGGTGGCCCCCACCGAAGACCCTAGCCTGTCCCGGATGACACTGGTGACCAGCGGCAATGCCAATGTGGTGGACCAGATCACCAAGCAGCTCAATAAACTGATTGATGTGGTCAAGCTGGTTGACCTGGTGGAAGCCTCGCATATTGAACGCGAGCTGATGATGGTGAAGGTCAAGGCCGATGAACAATCACGCAACGAGATCAGGAGCTTGGCGGATATCTTCCGTGGCAAAATCATTGATGTGACCAATAAGACCTATATTATTGAAATCACTGGCACATCAGAAAAGCTGGATGCATTTGTCGCCACTCTTAATCCCGACCACATTGTGGAGGTCGTCCGTTCTGGGGCCACCGGCATTTGCAGAGGCGACCACGGTTTGCACGTGTAGCCGCATTCATTAAAATTTTTAACCTGATAAGAAAAATAGGAAAAACCATGCACGTTTATTACGACAAAGATGCCGACCTTGGCATCATCAAAGCTAAAAAAGTGGCCATTATTGGCTACGGTTCACAAGGCCACGCCCATGCCCTCAACCTGAAAGAATCCGGTGTATCGGTAGTGGTGGGTTTGCGTGCCGGTTCACCATCGGTTGCCAAAGCCGAAGCGCACGGCTTAGTGGTCAAAGAAGTGGCGGCGGCAGTTGCCGAATCAGACATTGTGATGATCTTGACCCCAGACGAATTCCAATCACAATTGTACAAAACCGAAATTGAGCCTAACATCAAACAGGGCGCGGCTTTGGCATTTGCCCATGGCTTCTCCATTTTATACAACCAAGTGGTGCCCCGTGCCGACTTGGACGTTATCATGATCGCCCCTAAAGCACCAGGCCATACCGTGCGTTCTGAGTTTGTCCGTGGCGGCGGTGTGCCGGATTTGATCGCCATACACAAAGACGCTTCCGGCACTGCCAAAAGTATCTGTTTGTCTTACGCCTCCGCTATCGGCGGTGGCCGTTCCGGCATTATCGAAACCACTTTCCGCGACGAAGCCGAAACCGATTTGTTCGGCGAACAAGCGGTATTGTGCGGTGGTGCGGTTGAGCTAATCAAAGCCGGTTTTGAAACGTTGGTGGAAGCGGGCTATGCCCCAGAAATGGCTTATTTTGAGTGCTTGCACGAATTGAAATTGATTGTGGATTTGATGTACGAAGGCGGCATTGCCAACATGAACTACTCCATTTCCAACAACGCGGAATACGGCGAGTATGTCACTGGCCCGAAAGTGATCAACGATGAAAGCCGTTGGGCGATGAAAGAGGCCTTGCAAAACATCCAAAATGGCGAGTACGCCAAACGCTTCATTATGGAAGGCATGACCAACTACCCAGAAATGACCGCCCGCCGCCGTTTGAATGCAGAACACCCTATTGAGGTGGTCGGCGCTGAATTGCGTAGCATGATGCCGTGGATTAAAGCCAACCAGATTGTGGACAAAAACAAAAACTGATTGGTTTTTGGCTCTACATGGGCTTCAGGGTCTTTTGATAGAATGATCTGGTAAAACCTCAGGCCACTCATCAGCGAAGCCCATTGTTACGCCACCATCCGGCAGTTACGCTAGACAGACTGTGTCGCCTGCCCGCATTTATGCCCCAGAGGGTATTGCGACAGCGGCGACACGGTTCATGCGTGGCCTTGCTTCGGCAGCAATACCGGCATTAATCTGAGCCTCTTCTTCCGGCGTAGGTATTATCAGTAACCGGGCAGAACGGGTTTTAATTGTTTGCTGCATAATTGTTGAATTTTCTTAGGTTGGCTTTTCCTCAAGCTAATTATCCGCCTGGTATCTTGGCGATCTGTGTGGATTAGACAAGACAAACGGCCATGCAAGAGAAAGCATAGCCAATCATACGGCACTCTTGGTAATCAAAACGATCATCAATGGATGCCCATAAAGTGTTCCAATCAATCAGCAAGGTATTAGCCAAACTAATACCTTACTAATACCTTGCTTCTGTCGGTTGATACTATCTTTTTGCGGGTCGAAAATGATATTCACGGGGTTTATTATTGTAATCGACCCTACCCAAGTTACTTTGTGGGAAGATTTTTAAGCACCTTTATCAATAAACATCCCTGACATAACGCTTATCTTTTTTCAGTTGGTTGACATAGTCCGCCGCTTGTTGCTCTGATAACTGGCCTTGGGTGGCAATCACTTCATGCAGGGCTTTATCAACATCTTTTGCCATGCGGTAAGCATCACCGCAGACATAAAAATGACCGCCCGCTTCCAGCCAAGCGAACAGTTCGGCGGCGCTGTCCAACATGCGGTCTTGTACGTAGATTTTTTCTTCCTGATCCCTCGAAAAGGCCAAATCCAAGTGCGTCAGTAAACCGCTGGCTTGCATCGCCAACAATTCGTCTTGGTAGAAAAAATCGGTTGCTGAATTGCGTTCGCCAAAAAACAGCCAATTTTTGCCCGGCGCATTACGGAATTGCCGTTCCTGCAAGAAGGCGCGGAACGGGGCGACCCCTGTGCCAGGCCCCACCATGATGATCGGCAAGCTGTCATCGTCTGGCACCCTAAAGGCTTTGTTGGGGGTGAAGAAGCAACGCACGTCGGTGTCAGCTTCAACCAAATCGGCCAAGAAAGTGGAACATACGCCTTTATGGTGGCGGTTATGGCTGTCGTAACGGACGCTGGCAACAGTCAGGTGGACAGTTTCCGGATGCAATTTGCCGCTCGATGAAATGGAGTAGGCGCGGTGTTGCAAGGGTTTTAACAATGCCAAAAACTCGGCGGCGGCAAATTCGCTATTGGGGAATTGCAACAACAAGTCCAATATATCGCGTCCCCATAAATAATCGCTTAACGGCTCCTTGTCACCTGATGCCAAAATACCGTTCAGTTCTTGGTCACCGGAGCGTTTGGCAATTTCCTGCACAAACTCTTTGCTGGGCAATTTAATTTCAAACAGGTTCTGCAACGCCACTTGCAATGACATGAGTTCGCCATTGACCGGCTCCATTTCGTCACCCTTGCAGCCAATGGCTGTAAGGATGTCGGTGACTAATTGCGGGTCGTTAGTCGGTACGATGCACAAGGCATCACCGGCTTCGTAGCTTAACCCTGAACCGGCGATAGATATTTCATAATGGCGGGTTTCTTTGGAGGACGCATCAGCCGTTAAGATACGGTTGACCAACAGTTTGGCGGGGAACGGGTTTTTACGGTGATACAGCGGTTTGTCCGATTGCGGGGCAGTCAGGTCAATAACCGTACCGGATGCCCCCTCCGCCATTTGCGGGATGACTGCTGCCAGCCAGTTTTGCGCGGGTTCTTCAAAGTCAACATCACAGTCCACCCGTTCATACAGGCGTATGGCACCATGTGCCGCGAGCTTTTCATCCCAGTCTTTGCCTGCTTGGCAGAACAAGTCATAACCGGTGTCACCCAATGCCAATACCGAATAATGCAGATGTTCCAGATTCGGCAGACCGGTTGAACAAGCCGCTTCCCACAATAACTGGGCATTATCGGGCATTTCGCCTTCGCCGTAAGTACTGGTGATAAGCAGCAAATAGTCCATGCCTGCAAAAGCATCAACATCAATTTCCGCCATGCTTTTCACGATGGGCTTAAGGCCGTGGTTTTTGGCAAGGTTGGCGGCATCATTGGCGACTGATTCGGCATTGCCGGTTTGACTGCCATAGAGGATATGCACCAAGCGCACATCGGCGCTGTTGGCTGAACCGGCACTTTGGATAATGTGCGTGTGCATCCCGGCAAAAAAACCGGACAACCATGCCCGTTGGCGGTCACTGTAAGGTGCGTGGGTGGGAATTTGGGGTATTTTCATGTCAATCACAGACCAATTTGTTCGGGTGTTGCCGCCTGCATGACTGGCATAACCAGCATGGCAAGGCGGCGTCAATTAAAAAATGCGTTTAGCAGCCAACAGGCTAAGCAGTTTGTCCGCTAACCATCGTTTGCACAATATCCAGTCCGACCAGCCCCGCCAAATATTCATTAATGCTGGGAATGCCCGCCAAGGCGTGTTTGTTGGCTGCGTCTTGCCCCATAATCCAAGCGGTTGAGCCTATAGAATGGATACTTTGCACGGAACGGTTGATCAGGGCGGTTTTATAGTCGTTCAGGCGTTTGCTGGCCAGCAACCAAGCCAACTGTTCGTCATTGTAATGGCTATAGGCTTCGCGGGTCAGCTTGACCAAGGCTTCCTGCAATTTGCGCGGACGCTCGGTAATCAGCTTATGTGCCGCTTGTTCAATGGCCTGGGCGTTCCGTTGCGTTTCTGGCGCATGTTTCAGCATGTCTTGGGCGACTTGCTGGGCTTTGTCCAATACCGCAAAGCTGTTGACCAATTTGAACATCAGATCAGAGTCCGCCGTGCCATAATCGGGGATTGCACCCTCGAATAACGGCTGGTTATCATCATAACTGGCTTTGACCTGCCCGATTTGCAAACGAGCCAGTTCTTGTGCCAGCTCCTCGATCATTTCTTTACGGTCGGTGCTTTGCGGCAGGTATTGCGCGTCCTGGGTCTTGTACAACCACAGGGGCATGGCAAATTTAAAATACTGGCGTTGGTTGCTCCAGTCGTCCAACAATTTTTTGGCTTTGCTGGAATTGGCGTAATGGGCATGTTCTTCCAACATAGCCAACACAAATTGCTCATGACCACGCGCCATATCGGTGTCTTCACTCAGGCTGTGCAAAGCCACCGATGATTTGTCGTACAGTTTGGCCAGCAAATTTTCTGGATCATACTGATAGGCATTACCACCGGACATGCCATTGCAGAAACCTTTGCCAAAGCCGCCAATGTTCAGCACTGCGCCGTTGGTCATGTATTCACAGGCAAAATCACCCACGCCTTCAACCACTGCCATTGCGCCGGAATTACGCACTGCAAAGCGGTCGCCCGCTTCGCCATTGATGAATGCCTTGCCGCCAGTCGCGCCAAATAAGGCGAAATTGCCGATCAGCACGTTATTGCCCGGGGTTTTGATGCCGCCACCCGGGGATTCAACCACCAAAATGCCGCCACAGGCCGATTTGCCGACACCATCATTACAGGTGCCCAAATGTTCCAGCCGCATTCCATCATTAAGGAACGCACCATAACTTTGCCCCGCCGAACCATGGGTGCGGATAATCACGCTGTCCGGTGCCAAATAGCGGCGTTTTCTGCCATCGGCAAAAGTGAAAGTATAAATGGCTTTGTTATTGGCAAGCTGTTCGTCGCTGAGACGGTAGGCCAATATCCGCTCAATATCGATGGCAGCTTGCCCCGCCACACTCTTATTGCAGTTGTTGAGCTTAAAGCCAGCCCCTTCAATCACCACCTGCTCTGTTTTGCCCGAGAACAGTCCTTCTTCAACGTGCTTGATAATCTCGTTGTCGATAGAGAAATTGGCTTCCAAATAAATGGGTTGGGCAATTTTTACCACTTCGGTATAAGCCAGCATTTTGGTCAAGTCCAATTGCCCGATCATAGCAGGGTGGTCAATCAAATGCAGCAAATCGGTTTGCCCGCGAATATCCGCCAAGCTTTTATAACCGAGTGCCGCCAATATTTCCCTGACCTCATGCGCCAAGTTCATGAAATATTGTGCCAGCACACGGGCATCACCCTTAAACTCTTCATGGGTGGTGGTCAAGCCCGCCGGACATTTGATGTTGCAGTTTTTGGCCATGACGCAACGCAACATCATCAGTGCGGTTGTGCCAAACTCAAACGAATCGCCGCCCAGAATAGCCGATTTGACCACATCCATGCCACTTTGATGGGCACCGCTACAACGCAGGACAATTTTGTCGCGCAAGCCATTGGCGGACAGGGCCTGATGGACTTCGGCAATGCCAATTTCCGGTGAACGACCACTGTTTTTTAAGCTGGTGACGGCAGCAGCGCCAGTGCCACCGGTATTGCCCGCCACGTTAATGACATCCGCACCAGCTTTGGCGACACCTACAGCAATAGTGCCGATACCTTCCGAGGAGACCAGTTTGACACCGACCTTGACGCGGGCGGCCTTGGCATCGTGGATTAACTGCCCCAAATCCTCAATGGAGTAAGTGTCGTGATGCGGTGGCGGGCTGACCAATTCCACCCGTGGTGTGCCGCCCCGCAAGGCGGCAATTTCCACCGACACTTTAGCGGCGGGCAACTGCCCACCCTCACCCGGTTTAGCCCCTTGGGCAATTTTAATTTCTATTTCCTCAATGGTCGGGTCGGCCAAATAGCCTGCCCAAACACCAAAACGGCCTGATGCGAATTGCTTGATTTTGCAGGAACGTAAGGTATTAAAACGGCTGGCGTGTTCGCCACCTTCGCCCGAATTGCTTAAGGCACCGGCAATGTTAGTGCCTTGGGCAACCGCTTCGTGGGCTTCGGCAATCAGTGCACCATGGCTCATCGCCCCTGAGGCAAGTGTTGCGGTTATTTGGTGCGCCGGTTGCACATCCGCCAAAGCAATTGGTTCTGGCGCTGTTTTAATAGCCTTGAGATAGCACCCCAACGGGCTATCAGGGTCTGCCAAAGTGATGGTCAAGAGCTGTCCGGCAACAGCAAAATCGGCAATGCTGTCAGCAAAGCGTTGCTGCAAATGTGCCACCAATGCTTGCAAGCGTTCTGTAACGGCGTTGTTAGTTAATGTCACCACAAAACTATCATTTGCTGTTGCTGAAACAGTTAAGCCGCGGATCAGGTAGTTGATATTGCCGTGCAAATTTTGCCGACCCAAAATGCGGTCAAAATCGGCTGTTGCTTCGGCACCGCCCACATCAGCCGGAAAATCCATAATGTCGCGTAATGCAGCAGGCCGTGCATCGCGTTCCAAATACAGGTTTTTGGCAAAACTGCGGTAAGCGGGGGTGATACCAAAACTGTCGATCTGTTCCGGTGTGCGTTTGTCGTAGCCAAAATCAGTGTACGCGGTATCGCTCGCTATCGGCGATTGTTGTTGCGGAACATACAAAATGGCTTCATCAGTCATATTGATATATTCGCGGATAGCAGTGTTACCATAGGAATGGCCGGCACCGTCTTGGCGTTCCTTAAACAAGCCCAAGAATGGGATGTCTTTTTCTGCCGTCACCGACAAGGCTTTATAATGCCATTCGGTGGCACTGGCGGCAATATCAGCATAACGGGCACCGCCCACCGACGCGTGGATATTAGGGAAATACGGCCTGAGTTTAGGCTCGTCCGTATCCAAGTAGTTCGATTCAAAAAACTCGCCGCCAATGTAACTCTCCACAGTACAAAGGCCAAACTTGCCCATGGTTTTCATCAGTGATTTTTCGGTGCCTTTTTTAAACTTATCCAGCACTTTTTGTTGCTCTGCAACAGGATAATGGCTCAGCACGCGGTTATGGACACTGATGGCACAAACTGCCGACGCGCCAAACCCCAACAAGGTGGCAATATCATGCGGGCTGGCAGCTTGTCCGGTTTCTGCAATCAACGATGAATTGAAGCGCAAACCTTGCTTGACCAACTGCTGGTTGGCGGCTGAAATCATCAGCAAAGCCGGAATGGCGGCTTGATCGGCACTGATGTTAAGGTCACTCAGAATAATAATGGCGACATTGTTTTTGGCAGCTTGCTCGACCTGGGCACACACTGCCAATAAGGCTTGTTCCAAGGCCGCTTCATTGGCCCTGGCATCGCTAAAATCAGGGGTGTACAGCATAGCCAGAGTAAGGGTGCTGACTGCCGTTTGCCGACGGATTTGCTCCAACTGGTGACGGTGCAAAATAGGGCTGTCAATCACCAGCTGTTTGCTGGGCAAGGCAGAAAAATTAGGCTTGGCACCTAAAGCCACGCGCAGAGTCATGCCATCGCTTTCGCGGATGGAATCCAGCGGCGGGTTGGTCACTTGGGCAAAGCGCTGGCTGAAATAACGCGACATGCCACCTTCGGCGGCTGACAAGGCGTTCGGGGCAATGCCATAGCCCATTGCCGACACTTTTTCCATGCCGGTTGCCAGCATGGGGTCCAACAAAAACTTGAAGCTTTCTTGATTGAGCGAGTAGGCCGTATGGCGTTGGTCAATGTTCAGGTTGTGCTGGTTATCAACCTCCGCCAAAGCCACTTCAGGCAATTCATGCAAATGCAGGCAGCGTTCTTTAAGCAGCGCCGAGTAATCCACTTCTTGGGCCAAACGCTCCATCACCTGATGGCTGTCGTAAGCTTCACCGGTATTATGATCGAAGTACAACATACCGCCCGCTTCAATACGGCCACGTTTGATAACCTCCTTGGGCGGAAAGTCGATTTGTCCGGCTTCGGACATCACCGCCAGATAATCATGGGTTTCGACAGAACGCAAAGGACGTAAGCCCAAGCGGTCCAAGCGGGCACCGACACGGATACCGTCATTAAAAATCAGTGCTGCGGGGCCGTCGTTCTTTTCTTCGTATAAACTGAAATATTCCAGCATAGCACGCACTTGCGGCGACAAAGTGGTGTCGTTCTCCCACGCCGGAGGCATCATCGCCAGCACTGCCGTGACAATATCCATGCCGTCTTCATTAATGCGGCGGGTCAGGGTCTGGTCAAGACGACCGGAGTCCGATTGCCCGCAAGGGAAGGCAATGGTTTTGTTATGCTGCCGGGCAATGGCGTTTTCACTGAGGCGATTTTTTTTGTCGGTGTTCAGCTCGCCGTTATGTGCCATGTAGCGGAACGGCTGAGCCATCATAGTAGCCGGAGCGGTATTCGTAGAGAACCGGGTATGGAAAAATAACGTGCTGATTTCGTGATCTTTATCGTATAAATCGATAAAATAGGGAATCACTTCAAAAGAATTTAAGCGCCCTTTGTAAACTTGGGTGCGCGAACTCATGGACAACGGATAAAAGCCGTTCAATTCTTTGCGGGTAAAGCCTTCCGCCTCGATAGCCAGCAAAGTGGCCTGAATGTGCCTTTCAAAATCATCATGGCTGGCGGCTTGCAAACTTTTGGGGCGGGCAAACACGCATTGCTTGATCATCAGCTGGGCATCAGCCGCCGCTTGGTTAATCACACTTTTGTCAACCGGCACCACACGCCATAACAAAACCGGCAAATCGGCCTGTTGCAAGTGCCGGCCCACCAATTCTTGGGCATCCGAATCATAATGCGCGTGGTCTTCCGGAAAAAAGAAGTTGGCAACACCAAACTGCCCTAGCTCCAAACTGTTGTCGCCAGTGACCTTACGGAAAAACTTCAATGACAAATCGACGTTGACCCCCGCGCCGTCACCAATACCTTCAGCGCTCATCCCGCCACGGTGCGGAATAGTGCATAGGGCCTCATGTGACAACACCAGCAAATCGTGGGTTTGCAGGCTTCTTTTATGGGTGATAAAGCCAACGCCACAACTATCTTGTGACAAATCAGCGTTATAAAGCATAGTTTTTTTTTCCAATCGGGAATGTGTAATCATTGATAGGCCCGTTCTCTAGGTCTTGGCTGTGCAATCCAGCGTTTAATGTTCTTTTTTGTCCCAATGCATGATAGAGTCAAACAAGGGACTGGCGCATTAAGCCGCTAGGAATCTGTTGTGGGGAAATTTAGCTAAAGTGCTTAATTGTATACAAATTGGCATCTTCTGTCATGGATGAGCCGTTACTGTGTATGCATTTTAATCGATTCGCCTGAATTTAGATTACTTTATAGTGGATTAATATGAAAGAATTTTTTGATGTGGTAATTGTGGGCGGCGGCATGGTGGGGGCGGCATTGGCTTGCGCCTTAGGTGACGGCCCCTTAAAAGTGGCGGTGTTGGAAAGCACCCAGCCAGAAACATACGATGCCAGCCAACCGCACGACCTAAGGGTATCCGCCTTAAGCATCGCCTCCAAGACCTTCTTGGACAGCGTCGGCGCGTGGCAAGGCATCACCGACCGCCGGTTATGCCCGTTCCGGCGGATGCGGGTATGGGAGGCAGAAGGCGACACCGAATTTTGTAGTGATGACATCAACTACCCTGAATTGGGTTATATCGTCGAAAACCGCCTAATCCAATTAGCTTTGCTGGAACGCTGCGCGGCGTTCGGCAATATCGAGTTGATTTGCCCTACCCAACTCAACAAAATAAATTATAACCCCGGGCAAGACAGCGAGCTGTACTTGGCGGATGGCAGGGAACTGGTGGCAAAATTGCTGGTCGCCGCCGATGGTGGACAATCGCGGGTCAGGCAAACAGTCGGCTTGGGCGTGACCAGTTGGGATTATCAGCAACAAGCACTGGTGATTTATGTGGAAACCGCTTATGGTCAACAAGACATCACCTGGCAGCGCTTTGTACCCAGCGGCCCGCAAGCGTTTTTGCCGCTGCCCGGCCATTATGCCTCGCTGGTTTGGTATAACTCGCCCGATGCCGTGCGACGGCTGCAAGCCCTGCCCCTCGAACAACTGCAAGCCGAACTGCTGGCGGCATTTCCCGATTGCCTGGGTGAAATCCGCCAAGTTTTGGCCGTCACCAGCTTCACCCTGCGCCGCCAACACGCACAGCATTATGTCAAACAAGGCGTGGCCTTGGTGGGCGATGCCGCCCATACCATCAACCCGTTGGCGGGCCAAGGTGTCAACATAGGACTGCTGGATGCGGCAGCGCTGGGCGAAGTGCTGATAGCCGCCGCTGATCAGGGGCTATCGATTGCCGATACAGCCGTGCTAAAAAAATATGAAGCCATGCGCCGCCATGAAAATTTAAAAATGATGACCGTGATGGATGTTTTTTACCAGTTGTTCAGTAATGATGTGCCGCCCATTAAGTTCTTGCGTAACTTAGGCTTGGGCTTGGCAGAGCGGGTGTCGCCCGCCAAAAACCTGTTGATGCGCAATGCAATGGGCTTAGAAGGCAATTTGCCCAAATTGGCACGGGGCGTGCCGATTATCCAAAAATAAGCGCGGCCCATTAGGGTCGTGACCCCAGCCGCTAAAGCCATCGTTGCCCACTAGCCTTATTGGGCCTACTTGCTTTACGGTGCTTTCGGCACGTCCGCATCCGGCACCGGTACGGGGACTGGTGCCGGCACAACGTGTTCGGCCGCTATTTTTTCAAGCTTTTTGGCTTCGAGGCCTTCGCCAAACAAAGTCATGGTGATCATGATCATAACAGTGGTCACCGTTGCAATGTTAAAACGGCTGGGGGCCTTCATAAAAAATAACGGCCAGCGCGGTTTGATCATGCCGGACACAAAAAAAGCAATAGTCAAAATCCCTAAGTTAATAGCGAGATAGGTCATGTTGTCACCTGTTAATGCGGTTATGCGAAATAGCTTTATGTTTGGTACACTTGTTCAGTTAGCCAATTGCCCCTGCAAGCGTTCAATGCATCGCATAGAGTACAATTTTATCGGCTAGAGTCAATGCCCGGATAGTTTAAGCGGATTGCAAGGGGTTAAGCCAACATTACCCCCGCCAACCAACGAAGCTCCAAATATTTAACGCTTGGCTGGCCAAATTAAAAGCCAAAACCATAAAAACCAATTATTATATGGCTTTCCAGATATGGAAAACGTGATCTTGGCGACACCAAGCCGCTAGCTGTTTGTGCCTTTACCCAGCCCATCGACAGGTAATTGCACTTGTGGCAACAATCTCAGTATAATTGACCATTGTGCCTGCATTTGGCGCTAAAAACCACCTTGCCCAGCATGTTTCAATATCCGCCGGTCAAGCCTTTTACCATGCACTTGCCGTTTTTTATACCAGCTCCCTTTGCCCTATGCTGCTACCGAGTGAATTAGAAATTGATGTCTACAGGAACATCCATCCTGACATAAAGCACATGACCGATGAGCAACTGCTGGCACACTACCAGAAATTTGGCCGGGATGAAGGCAGACAAGCAAACCGGCTAAAAGACCGCAATGATTTTGCCGCATTGATCCCCAATGACCTGTTGGCATTGGAAATTGGCCCGTTTGCAAACCCCATCAAACAGGGGGATAATGTCCACTATGCAGACTTTTTGGGTCAAGCAGAGCTAATAGAGCGGGCGCTAAAATTGGGCATCAAACCAGAGAGAGTCCCGGTTGTCCATCACATCCTTTCCGAGACCCCCTTAAATAAAATTGATGTCCATTATGATGCGGTGATAAGCTCCCATTGTATAGAGCATCAGCCTGATTTAATCAAGCATTTGACTGATGTCCATAGCTTGGTGCAAGCGAATGCGGGGCGGTATTTTTTGCTGATACCGGACAAGCGCTACTGCTTTGACCGGTTTATTGCAGAATCTACCATTGCTGATATTCTTGAAGCACACGAAGCACAACGCATCGTGCATACCTTAAAAAGTGTCATTGAGCATCGTGCATTAATAACCGCCAATAACGCCACTGAACATTGGAAAAAAACCCAAAAGGGTGTGCCTAAAGTTGACCCTGCTAAAGTCAATAATGCGTTGAAAGAATGGCGCAATGCCCAAGGTGCATATATTGATGTGCATGCTTGGTACTTCACCCCCGACTCGTTTGCGGAAATCATAAGCTTGTTGAACAAACTGTCTTTGATTGACCTGGAAGTGGAGCGTCTCTACCCCACCCGGCGCTTTAGAAATGAATTTTGGGCAATTTTGAAATGCCGATGAATGGCATTTTGTTTGCTGTTAGGGACACTTATCGGTAATGGCACGCGGACTACGGCGTATTTTGGAAAAACAGCAATATAAATTGAACGATGAACCACACATGCAGTCTATACTAAAAATCTCAGCTCTCAGCTCTCAGCTCTCAGCTCTCAGCTCTCAGCTCTCAGCTCTCAGCTCTCAGCTCTCAGCTCTCAGCTCTCAGCTCTCAGCTCTCAGCTCTCAGCTCTCAGCTCTCAGCTCTCAG
>CAJAWH010000170.1 GCA_903945605.1 uncultured Methylococcaceae bacterium
GATTTCTTTAACGTTGGCACTGTAGCCATTGAGGTAGTCTTCAACATTGGCCAACAGGATTTGCTGGTTATTGGTGGCGGTTTTGGACAGTTGGGTAAGCGTCCATGGGCTGGTGTTGTAAAACACATAGCCGGAGGCGTCTTTCAGGCCATTGTCGTCCCATTCGGTCAACCCCAACTCATTTTTTTGGAAGGCCAGCTCTTCCATTACGGTGTCTTTGCTGGGTTCCAACAAGGCATCCAAGCGGCGCAACACCACCATGGGCAGGATAACGTCGCGGTATTTGCCGCGCACGTAGACATCGCGCAGGCAATCGTCCGCTATCGACCATATAAAGGAAACCAGTTTGTTATGGGCGGGGTGGTTCATTGGCTGGTTTCCATTGTCCTAGTTTCAAGATGGGATGTTTCAGGTTGATAATTTAATGGATTTTTGCCTAACAGCCGTTACTCATTATTCAAACTAGCGGGCAGGCTTGTTTTCATGGGCAAGAATACTTGCTTGAATTTTCTTTGCCAAAGTGCCAATGCTCCGCACAGTCACTTTCTCATGATTGCCCTTTAACTCTATAATGTAGCTGTCAACCGCAGTCTTGCCTTTTACATCAATCAGATACACCCACAACTGGGAAAACAGGAAGCTCGGTTTGCTGTGCTGCCCCACCACCAACCAATCAGCATGTTGTTGTTCACCCAATTTCGCTGCCTCTTCAGGAAAGCGGAACAGATAACCAAAACCGCCATTGGCTGATTTTTGCACAGCCATTGGGATAGGGATAGTTTGATAATCACCAGTACGCTTTAACGCATCAAGCAACAACGGGGCCATGGATGCTGTCCGCTGCAATTCCGACGGCACATTGGGCAAGGAAGTGATGTCGTTCAGCTCGAAATCCAGCACTGCTATCCGTGGCGCTGCAACACTTATCGAAGCACAACACACCAATAACATAATGGCCAATAATTTGTGGGTGTTCATGTATTATTCCTAGGGGCTGATAGTCTTAATAGTCTTAAAAGAAGCTTATCGGTTAGGCAAACGCATTGATTTACCCTTGACCTTTACATTTACACGTCGATTTGTCAAGCAACAGAAACCACCGTTGCGCCGTAAGCCATTGCCATAAGGCTTGCTAATTAGTGGCATACACTTATAATGGCAAGAATTTTCATTGCATTTTAAGGGTATCTTAAGGACTGATGTATGGGGTTGCTAAGTCTGCTACTTTGGACTCCAGCGGTGGGCGCATTGCTCTTGGCCTTTGTTCCTGGCCAACAGGCCGCTTTTATCCGCCACATCGCCCATTTTTTCGCCAGCTTGGCATTATTGTTAAGCGTTTGGCTGGTGATGTGCTATGACCGATTGGATGCCCAGTTGCAATTCAACGAATATTTCCCGCTCAACCCTACCCTCGGCAGCACCTACGCGTTAGGCGTTGATGGCTTGTCCTTGCCAATGCTGCTGTTAAGCACGCTACTGACCCCTGTGGCCTTGCTGGCCTCATCAACAACCCTGTCCGGGCCGGTAAAAGGCTACCATATCTGCATGTTGCTAGTGGAGTTTGGCATGTTGGGCGTGTTTTTGGCGCAAGATTGGGCATTGTTTTACATCTTTTGGGAAATTATGCTCATCCCGTTGTTTTTCCTGATAGGCCATTGGGGAGGCCAGCGCCGCCACGCCGCCAGCTTGAATTTTGTCTTGTCAACCCTAGGTGGCTCGCTGTTCATGCTCATCAGCTTGTTGGCGATTAGCCAATATGGTTCTGAACACGGTGACTTGTTGATGACCACCCTGCACCAAGCCGCCCAGACCATGCCCTTGCAACAACAGATCATGGTGCTGCTGGGCTTTTTGTTGGGCTTTGGCCTGAGTATGGCGACCTTTCCCCTGCATGGCTGGCTGCCCTTGGCACTGATCCAAGCACCTACCGCCGTGAGCCTGTTACTGGCTGGTATTTTGCTTAAAATGGGTGCTTACGGGCTAATCAGGGTAATTGTCATGTTGCCGGAAGCGGCGCAAGCGCTACAACCGCTATTGGTCTTTTTGGCTTGGTTCGGGATGCTTTATGGGGGCTTGCTGGCGTGGCGGCAAAGCAACCTTAAGGCAATGGTGGCCTATTCGTCGGTCAGCCATACCGGGGCCGTGCTGTTCGGTGTGGCCAGCCTAAATGAGTTGGGCATCACCGGCGCGGTATTGCAAATGACCGCCCATAGCCTGATCGCCACTGGCCTGTTGCTGATGTTCGGCATTCTGCATACCCGTACCCACACCAATAGCCGTTTTAACTACAGCAACCTGACCGAAAAGCTGCCGCATTTTTCGGTATTGCTGGCAGTGGTGTTGCTGGCTGCAATGGGCTTGCCCGGTTTTGTTGGTTTTATCGCACAACTCCATATTCTATTGGGCGGTTTTCAGCAATGGCACTGGCTGATGGTGGTGTTTTGCCTGGGCTGGCTGATCAACGCCGCTTATCCGTTACGGGCGCTCAACCTGTTATTGATGGGGCCTGCCAAACCAGCCCTAGGCCCACTCGACGGCCTTAAACCCACAGAATGGTTGGCTGCCAGTGTGTTGGCCTTGGTCATCGTAGGTTTTGGCCTCTATCCCGCCCCTTTGCTGGACTTGTCCGCAGCCACCAACGGGCAACTGGCCCGCCTCATCCACGGACGCATTGCCGCCAGCATCCAACCGCTTGATCATGCGCAATAAGGCATTCAACTCCCCTGACAGCATTGCGCTGATCACACACGCACTCAGCCAGCTGGATGCATTGTTGCCCGTGCAAATGCCACAACAGCCCCCTGCTGACCGCACCCCATTACCGGAAAACCTAGCGCGTGCCGGTTACCGGCAAGACCGTATCAATGACCACGAGCTGAACTTGGCTCTAGCCAGTTTGCCTTATCTTCAGGCCGGACAGACGCTCTGTACCCTTGGCCAACAAACCATCAACCGTGCGGCCATTTACCGCTGCGCCTTAAAGTTTGATTTTTCGCCATTGCCGATCAGCCAATTACAGTGGCTAATGGCAGAACAACCCATACTAAGCCAATTGCAAACCGATCTGCCGCCTACCGTGCGCCAGCAATTGCTGGCAGGCACATCGGATGAAGCCAGTCTGGTAAGTGGCCTATGGGCGGTGCTGTTGGACAAACTGGGGCAAGAGCAAGACGGCTTGCATTGTGAAGCCTTGCTGGACTTAGCACCGGAACAGGCCGAACAATGGCTGATGCAAGCCGGTAGCCAACCAGTGGCGCATGAAGACACCCAACTACAAGCCCGACTACAATGGCAGGCCCTATTGGATAAGGTGGGCACAGACTTTACATTGGGCGGTTTGCTGCTGGCCCTAAGCGGCATTGATATGCTAACGTCGGTCAATCCGCAATTAAACCGTATCTGCGCTTACGGCATGGCAACAAAAATTGCCGCTTGGCCTATGCCATTTTCAGACCAAGTAGGGCTTTATGCCGCTTGGCGGGCAACCTTGCCTTATGATGCCAATTTATTTTTGCACGAATTGCCGGGGTGGCAGCAAGTATTGCTAGAAATGCCCGACGACCCCTTAGCCACCTTGGCTTATCAACTGACCGAGCTAGGTATTGCCCCTTCCCGTTGGCCCGGCTATTTGCACTGCCTGGCCTTGGAACTGCCCGCCATCCACACCGACCAGGTGACTGGCCCTGATCTTGCTGATTATTTGGCCATTCGCCTGACCTTGGATAGGTTGTGGTTAAACCAAGCCTGCCGTGATTTGTGGAAAGTGGAAGCCAACCTGAACACATTACACGCTTATTTTAACAAGAATTTGTCCGAATTCATGGTACGCCAACATTTGTATCAAGGCAGCCTGCCCGAATACCTCACCCATAAAGCCGAAGCGCTTATTATCCGTTCCGGTTCCGAACGCAGTAACCGCGAAGATTGGCAGCAATTGGCCGATTTGATACAAACGTGGCAAATCAGCCCCATCGCGCAATGCCAAATGACCCATTCCAAGGGCAACAGCGTATGGCGGTTGTTCCGGCTGTGCCAGCATTTGGGCTTAACGCCAAGCTTGGTTGACAGGCTTGCCCGCGAGGATTTATTGGCTCTGTTAGCGGTGTTGGACGGCTTTGACGACCCTGCACGCAACGCTGTTTGGCAAGCGGCTTATCAACACCATTACAGCAAGGTGAGTGGCTAATGAAGGTAACTAACTAATGGATGCTTTGGTCTTGCTGATCCCATTCCTGCCGTTGTGCGCCGCTTTAATCATCGGCGTGGCAGCCAGCTCAGGGTTATTGGACGAAAAAGCCAGCGCCCACCTGAACGCCGATATTGCCATAGGCGCAACCGGTTTATCCTGCTTGATGGCTTTGGCCTTATCGGTAGGTGATTGGCTGGGGAAAACCAGTGGCTACTTCAGTGTTGGGCAATGGCTGGGCAGTGACACCTTGGATATCCGCATCAATTTTATCAGCAGCGGTTTTCCCGTCTGGCTGGCGGCTGTGTTTGCCCTATTGTTGTGGCTGGTCGGCTGGCAAGCCAGCCATGACCCGCAACGTGGCGCTGGCGGACAACGTTTCTTTTTTATTCTCTGCCTGTTTGCCGCCGCCATACAAACATTAGTGCTGTCTGCCAATATGATCGGCACACTAGCGGGATGGCAAATCAGCGGCTGGTGTGCTTACTTGCTGGTCGGCTATGCCTACGGGACACCAGCCGCCACCGGCAATGCCTGCCGCGTGTTTATCGCCCAACAAATCGGCACTATCGGTTTGTTGATTGGCATCAGCCTCTGTTACATTTGGCTGGATAACGTCAATTGGGCCAGATTAGCCTTGGCAACTGAAGACTTGGGCATTGGTCAAGCAACCGGCGTCAGCCTGTGCTTTACGTGGGCGGCCTTCGCCCTATCGGCACAACTGCCGTTTACACCTTGGCTGGCGCGCGCCATGCCAACCGCCATGCCCGCCAGCCCCGTGATCATGAGCCACGCGGGCATTTACCTGCTCTGGCAGTTGCATCCCGTTTTTGAACAATCACCGTTCGCCCGGGCCGTGCTGGGTATTGTGGGCGTATTGACCGCCCTGTACTGCTCTATCATCGGCCTAACCCAGACCGATTACAAAAATGGGCTGGCTTACGCCACCGCCGGACAATTGGGGCTGATGTTTTTAGAAGCCGCCTTGGGGTGGTGGCAGATCATGGCCGGACACTGCTGCCTTCATGTGTTGTTGCGCTGCCTACAATGCTTGCGTGCGGACGATAAAGCGCAGCGTACTGCTGCACCACAAATCCCCGCTCCACCAATCCCGTCCGTCATAGCAGGCATTGGCAATAGATATTGGGCATTCACCTCATCATTACAAGGCTTTTGGTTAGAGCCGATTATTGATTGGGCATTGGTCAATCCGGTGCGGAAAATGGCTCAAGACCTGTGTTATTTTGACAGCCAAATCATTGATCGCCTAATGGGCTCCCCTGAACCAGCCATCCGCACCCTGGCCACTTTTGCCCAACACGACGAAACTTTCAGCGAAACCAGTTATTCCGGCATCCCTAATGGCTTTGCCCTAGGCAACGGCCTGGCAGGAAAACTGGCGCAATGGGCCGCAACGCTGATGCATGGCTTTGAAGATCGCTTTGTAACGCGGGGGCTAGGCTCGGGTAGCATCCATTGGCTACGCAAAATGGGTTACGCCGCCAACCGGTTCGAGTTGGTCATTATCCGCCCACGGTATTTGGTGCTGTTTGTCGGCATCACCTTCTTGGTGGCATTTTGAGGCGACCATGACCCACTTTCCCATACCCTGGCATGCCCCCTTATTGTCGCTACTGACTGGCCTGCCGCTATTGGTCTTGCTGGTGGTGCTATCCCGCAAAACAACAGCGGCGGCATTGCGGGTTGCCACCATCGGGGCGGCTTTGGAGCTGGCATTAAGCATTTATTTGTTGCTGGTGTTTGACCCGCACAATACCGGCACCCAACTAACGGAACGCTGGTCATTTGCCGACATGAGCTATTGTGTGGGTGTGGATGGCATCAACATTTTATTTATCCCGCTAACCGCCGTGCTGACCCTAATGGCAATACTTTACACAGCCATTATCCGCCCCCTCCCCGACAAGTCACTGATTGCTTGCCTGATAGGTTACCAAGCTGTGCTAATGGGGGCGTTTACGGCATTAAACCTGATGCAATTTTGGTTATGGTGGGTGGCTGAGCTAATCCCAGTGGTGGTGTTGACATTGCATAGGGGCACCGGGCAAATGCGCCGCTCAGTGACCGCATTGTTATTGCAATATTGGGGCAGTAGCCTGTTAATGGTTTTGGCGGGGTTTTTATTTTTGGCATTCGGTCTGGTGGGCACTGACCGCGCCCTGAGTTTTGATTGGCTGACCATCAAAACCAACAATGAATACTTGCACGATGAAGTGCTGGTGTTCATCTTGCTGTTTTTTGGTTTTTCCATCCGTATGCCATTATTTCCGTTTCATGGCTGGCTGCCACTACTGGCAGAACAGGGGACGGTGGCGAGCGGCTTGGTGTTTATTGTCGGCCTAAAACTGGGTGTTTATGCCGTGATCCGTTTTATTTTGCCCATCTTGCCCGGCGTTGCCGAAGACTGGGCGCTATTTGTCGTGGTGTTAAGCCTGACCAGTATCCTGTACGGCACTTTGCTGGCTTTGGTGCAAATCAATAGCCGCCGGTTATTGGCATTTTCCGCCATTAACCATACCGGCATGATGATGATCGGCGCGTTTAGCTTCAACGACTCCGGCCTGGCGGGCAGCCTACTGCTGGCGATGGTCTACGGCTTGGCCACAGCGGGCATGTTGCTCGCGGTCGGCTTGGTCTACAGCCGGACAGGCACAGCCTTCATGCCACGTTTGGGCGGTTTGTTCGACAACCATTCCACCGTTGCACTGTTGTTCATCATAGCCGCTTTAAGTACCGTGGCCATACCCGGCACACCAGGCTTTAATGCCGCACATTTGCTGATTGAAGGCATTATAGGGGAATACGGCTGGTTGCTGGCCATCACACTGCTGATTGGCAACGTGCTGGCGGCAGCCAGTTTGTTCAGGGCATTCCAACAAATATTCATTGCCCCTCGCCAACGACGGCATCTGCCTGCAGACACAGAACGCCCGCCCGTGTTCAAGGAGCGGATGATTGCCATGCTGGTCTCGGTGATACTGGTTGGCACCGGCTTTTACAGCACGCCTTGGCTTAATTTTATCGGTCGAGACATAGCTGCCATCCAGCAAGGATACCCTGTACATAGCTATAAAGGGCCGCTAGAGCCGATAGCCACACCAGACGCCAACCCCGAGCAACAAGGGCAACCATGATTGAAACGGATTTTCCTATACTCAGCGGACTGGTCGCATGGCCCTTATTGGCGGCCTTATCAGTTGCCGTCTGCCGCCACGCCCAGCTGGCAAAAATGCTTGCCCTGACCGCCGCCAGCATTGAATTGTTGCTCAGTATAGCGGCGGTGCAGCAATTCAACCCTGCCAATGAGGCTTTTCAACTGGTGGAAAGCTATCTCTGGATACCCACGCTTAACATACGTTTTTTACTGGGCATTGATGGCATTGCCGTGCTGCTGCTACCCGCCACGGCATTATTGATGCTCATGGCGATAGGCACGGCTTGGCGCACGCAGACCTTGACGCGTCTGCACTGGGTGCTGTTGCTATTGCTCGAAAGTTGCATGATGGGGGTGTTTTCAGCGCTGGATATGGTGTTGTTTTTCTTCTTCTGGCAACTGACCCTGCCCCCGCTGTTTTTTTTGCTCGGGCTATGGGGTATAGGGCCAATGCGCCGTAGCGCCGCAACCAAACATACCTTCTTTATGCTGTTTAGCAGCATGCCATTATTGCTGGCAATCGCATTGCTGGCCATTAACCATGCCAGTGGCGCGGGTGGTGTGGACAGCAGACATTTATCGTTCAACTTGCCGGTATTGCTGGAAACACCGTTACCCGAACCACTACAACCCGCCGTGTTCTTCCTGCTGTTATTGGCCTTTGCCGTTAAAGTGCCGTTGGTGCCTTTCCATACTTGGTTACCAACGGTGGCCTTGGAAGGGCCGGCACATATCACCGCTTTATTGACCGGGCTTACCCTAGGTATATTTGGCGTTATCCGTTTCGCCTTGCCGCTAGCCCCCAGCGCGGCAGTCGAATACAGTTGGCTGCTCGGCCTATTAGGCGCCATCAGTTTGGCCTACGCCGCCCTGATCGCCCTACACCAGACAAACTTGCGCGTCCTATTGGCTTATGCTTGCATCAGTCAAGCGGGTTTAATTTTGATAGGTATCGCCTCTTTAAATATGCAAGGCATTCAAGGGGCATTATTGCAGATGGTCAATTTTCCTTTGGTGGCGGGCAGTTTGATGATGATCGCCGGTTTCCTGCACCAACGCATAGCCAGCACCGAATTGGCGCATATCGGTGGCTTGGCTAAACTGATGCCGCAATTGACCCGTTGCTATCTGCTGCTAGCCTTTGCCAGCCTAGGGATGCCGGGGGCGGGCGGTTTCCCCGCCGGACTGCTGTTGCTTATCGGCTCCCTTATGGCACACCCCAGTTTGGGCATTATGAGTCTGGTCGGTGTGGTGTTAAGTGCAGCCTACCTGCTGACATTCACGCGGCGGTTTTTCTTCGGCCCAGTAAACAAGACCCTTTCCAAGCACATCCAAGATTTGCTGGTACGCGAAAAATACATCTTGTGCATTCCCCTGCTGTTGCTACTGTGGTTAGGCTTTTTCCCCAATAGCGTGCTGAAAGTCAACCAAAAAACGGCTGAAGTCTGGCTGACGCGCTTATTGATGCAACCCAAGCTGGAAGGCGAAGTGGCGGACAGCCGCCAAACGGGGCAGTGGCCTTAACAGCGGATGCCTTTGACGCACAGCCGCATCTATTACAACTCAATGAATTAATTAAATTAATAGAGGATAACTATACCGTGAACCGATTTTTCAAATATGCCGCCAGCAGCCATCAATCGTTGCTCAGAGACAATAGCAAACATATTTTTGCAATGAATAATGCCTTACAGATTTATTCAGCCCGTGCCATTTATAGTTTGATCCCTAAAAACGCCTGCTCCTCGCTGCGCTTGTCACTGGCAATGGCCAACGGCTGTCTGCGCGACCCTAAAGATTTTAGCTGGATACATCAGAACACTGACACCTTCAGAACCAATTTGGCTAGCGCCTTGACCGCCGAATACACCTTTATCGTGTTACGTTGCCCTTATGCCCGCCTCGCCAGTGTCTATCTGGATAAAATTGTCGGTCATCTCCCTGTAGCCAACCAGTTTTACGACATCACCAACAAGCGCTGCGAAGTCAGCGAGATGAGTTTTGATTTTTTTATCCGC
>CAJAWH010000171.1 GCA_903945605.1 uncultured Methylococcaceae bacterium
CGCCAATGTGACGACACCATCTACAACAACCGCACCCGCCCCTGCCTGCAATATCAAATCAAGCGCTGTTCAGGCCCTTGTGTCGGCCTGGTCAGCGCACAGGATTATGCCCGGGATGTCAATAGCACCTTATTGTTTTTAGAAGGGAAAGGGGGGCTACTGATTGAACAGCTGATTGCCCAAATGGAACAAGCCAGCAACGCATTGGAATTTGAACGGGCAGCGGCTTATCGCGACCAAATTGCCCGGCTGCGCACCGTATTGGAAAAATATTTTGTCCACGGCGAAAAGGGCGATGTGGACATTATCGCCTGTGCCACACGGCATAACGTCGCGTGTATCCAAGCCTTTTTTATCCGCCACGGGCAACACTTGGGCAATAAGCTGTTTTTTCCTAAAATAAGCCAAGAACAAACACCTGCCGACATAATCAGCGCCTTTATCCCGCAATATTATCTGGACCGGCCCATTCCGGCAGAACTGATTGTCAGCCACCCGCCTGACGATATGCCGCTATTGGCAGAAGTATTGGCGCAACAAGCCAAGCACGGCGTGACCATTGCCAGTAATGTGCGGGGGGATCGGCAAAAATGGCTACAAATGGCCTGCACCAATGCCGAAAATGCATTGCTGGGCAAACTGGCCGACAAACAGAGCCTATTCAACCGGTTTTTAAGCCTGCAACAAGAACTGGCTTGCAGTGCTTTACCCAAGCGTTTGGAATGTTTCGACATTAGCCATACCCAAGGGGAATATACCGTGGCCTCCTGTGTCGTATTTGACCACGAAGGCCCGGTCAAATCCGCTTACCGGCGTTTCAATATTGAAGGCATCACTGGGGGTGATGATTACGCCGCCATCCACCAAGCCGTGTTGCGCCGCTTTAAACGCCTGCAAAAAGGCGAGCATGAAGCGCCGGACATCTTGCTCATTGACGGCGGCAAAGGCCAAGTGGCTGAAGCACAAAAGGCACTAGAGGAATTAGCCATAAACAATGTTATGATAGTAGGAGTTTCTAAAGGGCCCGACCGCAAACCGGGTATGGAAAAACTGCTCATCACCGGCCAGCAACAGCCACTTGACATCACTGCAGGTGCCAGTTGTCTGCTGCTGATACAGCATATCCGTGACGAAGCGCACCGTTTTGCCATTACCGGACATCGCCAACGACGCGGCAAAGCCAAAAAACAGTCGGTATTGGAAAGCATTGAAGGACTGGGTGTCAAACGGCGGCAACTCTTATTAAAGCAGTTTGGCGGTTTGCAAGGCATTGCCAACGCCGGTGCCGATGCACTGGGCAGCATAAATGGCATCAGCAAACAATTGGCACAACGCATTTACGAACACTTTCATCATCATGATGATTATTGAATATAATTTACCGACTATTATTACCCTGCTAAGAATCGCCCTGATTCCGTTGCTGACCGTGGTTTTTTATTTACCTTGGGCGTATTCCAACGTATTGTGTACGTTCATCTTTATTTTGGCAGGGTTTACCGATTGGTTGGATGGCTATTTGGCCCGAAAAATGCGCATGGAAACCCCGTTCGGTGCATTCTTGGATCCGGTTGCCGACAAGCTGATGGTGGCTTGCGTGCTGGTGCTGATCGTGCAACAACAAGGTTCACCCTATCTTGCTGTACCGGCCGCCATTATCATTGGCCGCGAAATAACCATTGCATCATTGCGGGAATGGATGGCAGAAATAGGCCAGCGGGCCAAAGTCCAAGTCTCACAACTGGCAAAATGGAAAACCGCCTCGCAAATGCTGGCCATTGGCTTGCTGCTGTACCGCGAAGACCTGTTCGGTATACCCGTCAACGCCCTTGGTTACGGCCTGCTTTATATTGCCGCTATCCTAACCCTATGGTCGATGGCCAATTATTTAAAAGCGGCGCTAACTGGCAGCGCACAAGCATGAGCCTGAACAATCCAGATTTACTGGAACAAACTCATGATTAATAACAATTAATATACAGCCTATTGAATTGGCTGTCAGACGATAACATGGATCAAGATAAAGACATCACCACCAGCAAAGCTGAAACCCAAGATGAAATCTTATTGGCAGCATTAAAACTGTTTGCCAACAAAGGCTATTTCAACACCTCGCTCACCGATATTGCCCAAGCTGCCGGCATCAAAAACACCAGCGCCCTTTACCAATATTTCATCAGCAAACAAACCATAGCCGCCAAATTATATGGCAGCATCCTCGACAGCCTGAACATTTCAGTTGATGACATCCGGCGGCGCAACCAAAAGCCTTCCGAGCAATTGCGGGGCATTGTCGATTTACTGTTCAAACTCACCGATGAAGCCCCCGAACTCATGCAATTTTTATTGTTGGTCAGGACCAAAGATATATTGCCCGAGCAAAAGCCCCTGCTAGAAACCCCGCCGTTCATCAAAATCAACAAAATCATCCAATCCGGCATCAAGGCCGGAGAAATCCGCAGCATCGACCCCATGCTGGTGTTCAGCCATTTTTTTGGCATCATCAACCATACCCTCATTTTAGTGCTGAACGGATCGCTGGATAAAAAAGCCGATGCCTACCAATCACAAAC
>CAJAWH010000172.1 GCA_903945605.1 uncultured Methylococcaceae bacterium
AACAGAAATCAAACAAGTGGTGGATTGGAATTTAGTGGATAAGGATGATTATCTCTCCGCCATGCAGCGCAGTGTGGTGAAAGATATTGAGATTAAAGTCTTACTGAAACAAGCCCTCACGGATCAAATTAATGACCGTGCTCTGTTTATGAAGGGTATTGATGTCAGCTATTACTATGAAGGCTATAGCCAATTCAAAACCGAGAAGCTATAGCCATGCGTAATATCAGCTTTAACAGCCTTATTGAAAGCATTGAGCAAACCCATCTTTCCTTTCAGGCGCAGTCGGTTAAGGCGGTCAATACTGGTTTAACCCTACGAAACTGGCTAATTGGCTTTTATATTGTTGAATTTGAGCAAAATGGCGATGATAGGGCCAACTACGGCACTGCATTAATCCGTAACATTGCCAATCATTTGCACATCAAGGGACTGACAGCCCCTGAGTTGTCGCGTTGCCGACAATTTTATAAGGCGTATCCAGAAATTCTTGGGTCAGCAACCCAAAAATTGGACAAGCATGAAAATGACCTCATCGCCTCCATCTCTTATACGCATTTTGTGGAGCTGATTAAAATAAACAATCCGGTAAAGCGCAGATACTACGAACTGTTCATCTTGAAGACTCAACCAACGGTTAAAGATTTGAAAAGAGAGATCGCCACACTGAGTTATGAGCGGTTAGGCATGTCGGCAGATAAAGAAACAGCCTTTGCAAATCTGGCTGGAAAAATAACCCCATCGCTGCCGCAAGATATTATTAAATCACACTACCTTTTTGAATTTTTAGGGATAAATTCCCCAGAACAAATTGAAGAATCCGAACTTGAGATTGGATTAATTAATCATTTGCAACAGTTTATTATCGAGCTTGGCAATGGTTTTTGTTTTGAAGCAAGACAAAAGCGGATTTTAATTGGTGAAGAATATTTCTTTCTTGATCTGGTTTTTTATCATCGAATTTTAAAGAGCCATGTCATTATTGAATTAAAAGTGGATAGTTTTTCACATGCCCATGTTTCGCAACTGGTCACTTATCTCAATTTCTACAAGAAAAACATGATGGAAGAAGGCGATAATCCGCCTATCGGTATTTTGCTGGTCACCGATAAAAACACCGCTTTGGTCGAATATGCCACCGCTAACGAAAAAGACCGTCTATTTGTCAGTCAATACAAGCTTAATCTACCTTCTGAACAGGATTTAAAGATATTTATTGAACAGGAATTAAAAAAAGGCAGCCATGAGTAATGTCAGCTTTATGGATAAACTGCTTGAGGGTGTTGAGGTGGAGCGGAAGACGTTGGGGGATATTGGTGAAGTTCGCATGTGTAAGCGAGTTTTAAAAAACCAAACATCTGAAACTGGTAATATTCCATTTTATAAAATCGGAACTTTCGGAAAAGAACCTAATGCTTATATTACACGAGAACTATTTAATGAATACAAAGCTAAATATAGTTATCCAAAAATTGGTGAGGTTCTAATCTCCGCAAGCGGCACAATCGGAAGAGCAGTCATATTTGATGGGCAAGATGCTTATTTTCAAGATAGCAATATCGTTTGGATTGAAAACAATGAAACTCAAGCTTTAAACAAATACTTGTTTTACTTTTATCAAATTGTAAATTGGAATATTGCAGAAGGTGGGACAATTCAGCGTCTTTATAATGATAACTTAAGAAAAATAGTAATCCCCATCCCCCCCCTAAATATCCAAACTGAAATCGTCCGCATTTTGGACACATTCACCGAGCTAACAGCTCGGAAAAAACAATACAACTACTATCGCGACCAGTTATTAAGCTTTGAAGCAGGTGAGGTGGAGTGGAAAACTTTGGGGGAAGTGGTTAAACTTCAACGAGGAAAGAGACTTGTTAAAAGCCAATTAGAAAGATTTGGCAATTATGCTGTTTTTCAAAATAGCATGACTCCACTTGGTTATTATCATGAAAGTAATGTCAAATTCGATACGACTTTTATTATCAGTGCAGGGGCGGCAGGAGAAATTGGTTACAGTGCTGTTGATTTTTGGGCGGCAGATGATGTTTATTTTTTCTTAACACCAGATAATATTGAAAGTAAATTCTTATATCACTTTTTATTAACATAACAGAATAAGATTTCAGCACAGGTGCGTCGGGCAAGCGTCCCACGTTTGTCAAAAACAGTAGTTGAAAAACTAAAAATCCCCATCCCACACCGCGCCGAACAAGCTCGCATCGTTGCCGTCTTGGATAAATTTGATGCTCTCACCAACTCCATTACCGAAGGCTTACCGCGTGAAATCGCATTGAGGCAACAGCAATATGCGTATTATCGTGATTTACTTTTGAGCTTTCCAGCAAAAGGTAGAGCAAAATGATAATCGAAACTAAACCAGCTCTACATAGCCAACAAGATTTTGTCGATGTATTACGATATATTCAACAATCGCGTCAGAAGATTTTTGCGCAAATTAACACCGCCCTCCTGGCGAGAGAATTACCGTGGACGCACAACACCATTATTTTCTCACGCTGTAAGTCCGCTGAAGAGCGTGAATATTATTTAAATGTGTGCATCAAAGAGCGATATTCAAAGCGAGAATTAGAGCACCAGATTAACGCTTCTGATTTTGAACGCACCATATATGAGTTACAGTTACCAGATAAAAAACTGATTCGGGCTAAACTGCATGAATTATCTGAAAATGGCTATTTGGAATCAAACCAATGAAAGCATATAAAACCATTGCCGAATCAAATAACTTCATCGTTCTGGACAAATACACCCAGTGTTCACAGGTCAATGAAACCTATCAAAGTGAATATGATTTAGAGCGTGAGTTTATCACCGACTTGGAAAACCAAGGTTATCACTATCTGCGCGATGTAAATAGCCACGAAACCATGCTGGCTAATGTGCGTGTGCAGTTGCAAGCGCTAAATAATGTGCAGTTTTTAGAGGGCGAATGGCGGCGTTTTGTTGAGGGCTATTTAGATAAGCCCAGCGATAGCAGTATCGACAAAACCCGCAAAATTCATGATGACTATATCCATGATTTTGTGTTTGATGATGGGCATATCCAAAATATTGTCCTATTGGATAAGCAGCATATTGCCCGCAATAAAGTGCAGGTGATTAGGCAGTTTGAACAAAGAGGCACACAGGCCAACCGTTACGATGTGACCGTGTTGGTGAATGGTTTGCCCTTGGTGCAAGTTGAGCTGAAAAAGCGCGGGGTGGCGATTCGCGAAGCGTTTAACCAAGTGCACCGCTATAGCAAAGAAAGTTTTAATGCGGATCATTCACTGTTTAAATATTTGCAAATTTTTGTGATTTCAAACGGTACCGATAGCCGTTATTTTGCCAAGACCACCCAGCGCGACAAGAACAGCTTTGATTTCACCATGAATTGGGCGAAGTCGGATAACACCTTGATAAAAGACTTGAAGGATTTTACCGCGACGTTTTTTCAGAAAAACACCTTGTTAAGTGTGCTGTTGCATTATTCGGTGTTTGACGTGAGCGACACCTTGTTAGTGATGCGACCCTACCAAATTGCCGCAACTGAGCGCATTTTGTGGAAAATAAACAGCACTTATCAAGCAAAAAACTGGAGCACGCTGGAGGGCGGCGGCTATATTTGGCACACCACCGGTTCGGGCAAAACCTTAACCAGTTTTAAGGCGGCACGTTTGGCGACCGGGCTGGCTTTTATTGATAAGGTTTTTTTTGTGGTTGACCGTAAGGACCTTGATTATCAAACCATGAAGGAATACCAACGCTTTTCGCCCGATAGCGTTAATGGTTCGGACAGCACAGCAGGGCTAAAGCGTAACCTGGATAAGGATGACAATAAGATCATTGTCACGACCATTCAAAAACTCAATAACTTAATGAAAAGTGAAGGCAACTTGCCCATTTACAGCAAGCAAGTGGTGTTTATTTTTGATGAGGCGCACCGTTCGCAATTTGGCGAAGCGCAAAAAAACTTAAAGAAAAAATTCAAAAAGTTCTATCAGTTTGGCTTTACCGGTACGCCCATTTTTCCACAAAACGCCTTGGGGGCAGAAACCACTGCCAACGTGTTTGGGCGGGAGTTGCATGCCTATGTGATTACCGACGCTATCCGTGATGAAAAAGTGCTGAAGTTTAAAGTGGACTACAACGATGTGCGCCCACAGTTTAAGGCGATTGAAACGGAACAGGACGAGAAAAAACTCACCGCCGCAGAAAACAAACAAGCGTTATTGCACCCCGAGCGTATTCGCGAGATTTCACAGTACATTTTAAACAACTTCAAGCAAAAAACCCATCGCCTTCAAGCGGGTGGCAAAGGCTTTAACGCGCTATTTGCCGTGAGCAGTGTGGATGCCGCCAAGTTGTACTATGAAGCATTTAAGCAGTTACAGAAAGACAGCAGCAAGCCACTTAACATTGCCACTATTTTCTCTTTTGCGGCCAATGAAGAACAAGATGCCATAGGAGATATTTTGGATGAAAGCTTTGAACCCACGGCAATGGATAGCAGTGCCAAAGAGTTTTTAAGTGCGGCAATCAATGACTATAACGCGCTGTTTAAAACCAATTACGGGGTTGATAGCAAACAATTTCAAAACTATTACCGCGATCTTGCCTTACGGGTAAAAAATCAGGACATTGATTTGCTGATTGTGGTGGGCATGTTTCTGACAGGTTTTGATGCGCCCACCTTAAACACCTTGTTTGTGGATAAAAACTTGCGCTTTCATGGGTTGATACAAGCCTATTCACGCACTAACCGTATTTATGATGCCACCAAAACCTTTGGCAATATTGTCACCTTCCGTGATTTGGAACAGGCGACCATTGATGCCATTACCTTATTTGGCGACAAAAACACCAAAAATGTGGTGCTGGAGAAAAGCTATAAAGAATACATGGAAGGCTTTACCGATGTGGCAACCGGTGAGGCACGGCGTGGTTATTTGGAGGTGGTGACGGAATTGCAACAACGCTTCCCCAATCCTGATGGGATTGTTAAAGAAAAAGATAAAAAAGACTTCGCGAAATTATTTGGTGAGTATTTGCGTGTCGAAAATGTGCTGCAAAACTACGACGAATTTGCCGGGTTAACAGCCTTACAAAGCTTGGATATGACCGACCCTACAGCCGTAGAGGCGTTTAAAGCCAAGCACTATTTAAGCGATGACGACTTGGTTGCCATGCAAGCGGTTAAGATGCCCGCCGAGCGCACTATTCAAGATTACCGTTCAACCTATAACGATATTCGCGATTGGCTGCGCCGTGAAAAAACGCCAACGAAACAGCCGCTGCCACGATTGATTGGGATGATGTGGTGTTTGAGGTGGACTTGCTTAAATCACAAGAGATTAATCTGGATTATATTCTGGAATTGATTTTTGAAAGCAATAAAAAGCTTAAGGATAAACCGTCATTGGTTGAAGAAGTGCGCCGGTTAATCCGTGCCAGCCTTGGCAATCGTGCCAAAGAAAGTTTGGTGGTTGATTTTATTAATCAAGCCAACTTGGACAATATGCCCGACAAAGCCAGTATTATTGAGGCTTTTTTTACCTTTGCCCAAGCTGAACAACAACGTGAAGCAGCAGCATTAATCAGTGATGAAAACCTGAATGCAGAGGCGGCCAAGCGTTATATCACCACGTCGTTAAAACGGGAATATGCCAGCGAAAATGGCATTGAGCTAAATGCCATACTGCCCAAAATGAGCCCGCTGAATCCGCAATACTTACGCAAAAAACAAACGGTTTTGCAAAGAATTGCTGCTTTTGTTGAGAAGTTTAAAGGCGTGGGCGGGAAGGTTTGAGCTGATTATTATGATGTAGCCGGATGATACGAAGCGCAATCCGGGGCATCGCGGCACGCTTGCCCCAGATAAAGCGGTATATCCCCTGAACGAAGCCGAACAGGGGAACTCGTCGGCGGCGTCCAGTCAACGCGCTGCGTCACATCCGTTAATAAATGTCATCCCCTTTATTTCCATCCGCTTATTTAATAGGCGAGTCAATTTGCTTGTCCGGGCTAACCCCAGCATTTCTTATGAATTTCTGTTTTAAGCGCTCAAAGGCGGAGGCCAAAGTGGTGTCCATAACGGTTTCATTGCCTATGGATACAATGACGCGGGTCAGTTCGGGCATTTTGTTTTTGGTCGAGGCGATATAGATAGGCTGCACATACAATACGGTATTGCCCATTGGTAAAATGACCATACGGCCCATTTCCACAATGGATTTGTATTGCCCCCATAAGGTGAACTGGGCTGATATTTCGGGCACCTGTTGGGTCAATGCCTCAATCTGGGCGGGACCGTTCACTTGCACTTCTTTGCCGAATTTATACACGGTGATATTGGGGCTGTAGGCCAGCCCACATTCGCCGCTGTCCAAAATACCGGCAACACCAATCATGCTCAGGTTGGTGCGGTTGACCGGTGTCATAGGGTTGATCAGCACAAACTCTTCTTGGTCATTACAGTTGCCAAAATCCATGGTTTGGTAATAAGGCAGCACGGTCTGTTCCCGCACGTTGGCAAATTGCCAGGTTTCTGCCTGTTCATAAAACAATTCGGGGTTCTGTTGATGGTATTTGGCGTAGATTTTCATTTGTTGGTAATAAAAATCACGCGGATAGCGCAAATGTTCCTTTAGTTCAACCGGCATGTCCTCTAGCCTTTTGAACAGGCTGGGGTAGGCGTTGCGGTAGGCTTTGACCAGCATATCCTTGTCATCGGCTATATAGAAGTCAACGTCACCATCAAAGGCATCCACCACCACTTTAACGGCATTACGCATATAGTTGAATTTTTGCCCGCCATCCAAAAATGTGTCTTCGGAAGGTTTGGCGGCAGGATATTTGTCTGACAGCGTGTAGGCATCCACAATCCAATATAAACGGTCTTTACCCATGACCACATAGGGGTCTTTGTCAAGGTGCAGGAAGGGGGCCAAATGGGTGATACGGTCGACGATATTGCGGTGAATTTTTACTTTGCTTTCGCTGGTGATATTGGTGGAAAAAAATATTTTTTCTTCCTTCAGATAAATCGACAGCAAGGCTTTGCGGAAAGCGGAGCTAATAGGAATGCCACCTTCACCATTGTAGGCTTCTTTAAAGCTAGGGTCGCTACCGGCAATGCCGACAATATCCAATTTATTGGGCACAATAGCATAATCGAGTTTTTCTTGCCCATAATAAATGTCGGGGTGGCGGGTGCTAAAGCCGACATCTGAGGACATGTTGAGATCGCGTAGATACCAAGTTTGCGGTTTGTCGGCATCTTGGGCGGCAGGGGTGATGACTGCGCCATAGCCGTGGGTGTAGCGCAAGTGCATGTTTTCCCAGTTTTGCGCTTCTGCAGGCAATTTGTCCACATTGATTTCGCGGGCGGAGATATTGACTTGACGGATATGGCTTAGGGTGAAATAGCGGTCTTCATCAACAGAACGGAATTTGTAATAAGGCCGTATTTCCTGCAATTGCCGGTAACTGTCAATAATAAACTCCCTGTCCCACACGGGAATATTTTCAAAGCGCTTCTGTGTGCCCCATGTTTCAATGTCCTTGGCGGCATCCAGTTTGATATTGACATCCACCGTTTTGATGTTGTTCAAGTTATAGGCATTGGTGGTGGCATCAATATTATGCTTGATATAGGGATGTTCCGTTTTCACCGGATTGGGATTGACGATGTAGCGCTGGATCATCGTAGGGATAAAGGTGGCTTCTTGCAGCCCCAGCGCAATGACAAATGCGCTGATGGCAACAAAAAAGGGGGTTTTAACCCGATGATGCTCGGAAAAAACCCACACAATAAGACTTACGGAGGCTGCCAAGAACGTGCCGATAGCTGCCCAAATCAAGGTGACATAGTATTGGATTTCGACAAACCCGGGGCCATAGAAGACTGGTTCATGATAATCCGTGTACAGCAGGGCGTAGCGCCGTAACATGAAACCCCAGACCACAAAGCCAAAGACAAAGCTGATCAGTAGGGTGAGGTGGATTTTTGCCCCCAAAGGGAACGCCTTGCGTTGGTTGGGGACAAACTTATGTTCCGCCCAATACAGCAAGCCGACCATGCTAAAGATAAGTGTGGCGGTCGCCAGCAGCTCTTTTTGGATGAGCATATAGGTCGGGTAAGACATCAGATAGAAACTGACATCATTGCCGTAAACAGAATCTTTTATGCCGGAATCACCACCAAAGAAGAACAGCAATGCCGTTTCCCATTGGTTATAAAAGGGGATGGCGATAAAAAACGCCAATAGCAAGGCGAACGGGGTATATATCTTTTCGGAGCCACTGGCAAAAGCATCGGCAACACGTTGGAAGCGTTGCTTCTGGCTGCGGTTGGCCAATACTTCTTCGGGCGGGTTAAGCCCTAAGAATTTGGAGGCAATCCAGAAGTGCAGAAAGAAAATGGCAAAGAATATCAGTGTCACCGCACCGGACAAAAAGAACTTGTACAGCAGCTTGAGCCAAAAATAAGCTTCAAAATTTAACGATTTGAACCACCATAAATCAACAAACAAATCCAGGAAGACGAAATAAAAAGCCACATATAACAGACCGGCAACAACCAGTGCCGCTCCAATTAACGCGGGTAAAGACTTCAAGTTCCGCATAGCATCCTCTTTTTGGTGATAGGTGGGGTAAATATAATGTTAAGCGCGTATCCGCGCCCAAGGTGTGCCGGATAATTGGGCTATTCTAACACTCTATAGCCCTGCCGTAATGGATTGCCTACTTACGGGCATGACAGTAAAGCAGATTAGGGTTATAAGGATGCCGCCGACTTGGCTTAATGTTAAACTGCCCTACCCTGCCCATGTTCTGCAACTCATTTTGATAACCCGCTTGCCGCCTCTTAGCCTTTACATACACATCCCTTGGTGCATTAAAAAATGCCCGTATTGTGACTTTAACTCCCATGCCGTTAAAGATGACCTGCCCGAAGCGTGGTACATTGACCGGTTATTAGCGGACTTGGCGCAAGATTGCCAGCGCCATGCCATCGACCGCCCTATCAGCAGTATTTTTATCGGTGGCGGCACGCCTAGCTTGTTTGCGCCACCATCGTTCGAGCGGCTGTTGCAAGGCATAAGCGCTATCATCCCGCTGCAAACTGGGCTGGAAATCACCTTGGAAGCCAACCCCGGCACGTTTGAAAGCCAAAAATTTGCCGACTTTAGGGCATTGGGCATTAACCGTTTGTCGATTGGCATACAAAGCTTTGATGCGGCAATGTTAAAAAAAATTGGCCGGGTGCATTCGGCGGACGAAGCCTTACGCGCGGTGGACATTGCCCACCAAGCGGGATTTGACAACATCAATCTTGATTTGATGTTCGGGCTACCGGAAGCGGGCCCAGATATTAGCATTAGGGATATACAAACGGCGATTGGTTTGGCTCCGGCGCATATTTCTTTTTACCAATTGACGCTGGAGCCGAACACTTATTTTCATAAATATCCGCCTAAACTGCCTGATGACGACAGTGTTTTTAAGGTGCAGCAACAGTGCCAAGCCTTGCTGGCCGAGGCGGGCTACCTGCAATACGAAATATCGGCTTATAGCCGCGTCGGGCGGCAATGCCAGCACAATCTCAATTATTGGCAGTTTGGCGATTATTTGGGCATTGGTGCGGGGGCGCATGGCAAAATCACTGCGTCATCAGGGCAAATTATGCGCACTTTCAAGCCTAAAAAACCTGAGCAGTATCTCAAGGAAGGCGGGCATGGTGAACCGCTGCAAACGCTGGTGCAAAAGGATGTGCCGCTGGAGTTTTTAATGAACCATTTGCGTTTAAAGCAAGGCTTTACCTTGGCGGCCTACCAGCAAGCCACCGGACTAAGCGCCGAGTCGTTGCAGCCTGGCTTGTCTGAATGCCTGCAACAGGGTTTGATTGGCTTTAACGGTACGGATTACGCCTGTACGGGGCAAGGCTGGCTGTTTTTGGATACGGTGTTGCAAAAATTCCTGTCTTAGCCGTTTCGCGGCTACTGGTAAGGATGATGCCTGTTAAGCCAGCCATCAAGTACAATAGCCCCACTTATTATTTTACGGTTTAGCCATCATGCACGATTATCAACGCGATTTCATCACTTTTGCCTTGGACTGCGGTGTCCTAAAATTTGGCGAGTTCCACTTAAAATCAGGCCGTATCAGCCCTTATTTTTTCAATACCGGCTTGTTCAACACCGGCGCACGCTTGGGGCAGTTGGGTGAATTTTACGCACAAGCGCTTATACAATCGGAACTGCCTGCCGCTATGCTGTATGGCCCAGCGTATAAGGGCATTCCCTTGGTCAGTGCGGTCGCCATTGCTTATGCGCGCTTGACTGGCGGCGATATCCCCTTTGCATTCAACCGTAAAGAAGCAAAAGACCACGGCGAAGGCGGATTGATCGTGGGCACGGCCTTGGCGGGGGATGTGCTGATTGTCGATGATGTCATCACGGCAGGCACATCGGTACGGGAGTCGGTGGAGATTATCAACCAGGCCCAAGCCAAACCGGCTGGGGTGTTGATTGCTTTGGACAGGCAAGAAAAGGGCCTGCATGACACATCAGCGGTGCAAGATGTGCGCGAGCAGTTTGCCATGCCGGTTATTGCCATTATCAGCTTAGCGGATATTGTCAGTTATTTGTCAGACAATGGCGATGCTAGGTTGGAAGCGATTAAACGTTATCAGGATTGTTATGGGGTGTAAGTGGCGGGGGTGTGCCAATGGGCGAGCATTGCTAACCACAGATGTATGGCAGACACTGGCGCGGTAAGGGTATGCATTACGCTTGCTTAAGTAAGCTTACTTAAGTAAGCTTGCTTGAAAGATAATACAATCTTTGCTTTTCAATGTGAATCTTTTAATCCGCGAGCATCAGTTTAATGATGATATGTGTCCATGAACAAAGCAGAACTTGAATCACTGGCAAACTTAAGAATAAGCGAAGCACAAGCATTGTTTGCAGCAAAGCATTTTCATGGAGCGTACTATCTTGCCGGTTATGCACTTGTATAGCCAAGAACATTAACCAATACGACTTTCCCAACAAAAAACTTGCTGAAGACAGCTATTCCCACGACCTAATTAAGCTAATAGGTGTCGCTGGCCTCAAAACCCACCTGACAACCGAAGAAAGCTCTAATCAAACATTTAAATTGAACTGGGCTGTCGCTAAGGACTGGTCGGAACAAACCCGTTATGAAACAAACATTAATCAGGCAGAAGCAAAAGACTTAATTGATGCTATTGCAGACAACAATACCGGAGTTCTTCAATAGCTAATGAAATTTTGCTAACCGATTCCCTATCAGATCAAATGATTGACGCTGGGCGCAAGCTGATAGAGAGGCTTGATCAGGTCAATGCACGGATAAAAAGTGCTTTTTGGTTATATTTACCGGAAGTTAGAACTTGGACTCTTATCCTTTCCTCTGATTCCGTAGCGTCTGATGGCCCTAGAAAGTTATATCAAAAAATTCTTGATGCCAATAACTTGGCGAAAGAAACTGAAAAAACAATTTCCCTAAATGACATTGGACTTATGTCGTCTCTGATCAAAAAATTGTTCAATTGCTCGCAATGATAATTGAAACCGGCCTAGAAATAGGCGGCATAAGATTCACTAGAAACAACATCAATGGAATTTACATTGATGATGCCTACATATATCGTTCTCAACGCTAGCAGATTGATTTAAAAAGCCTACTTAAGCACCAACAGGCAATTTCGTTAACGGATGGCGTTGCCCCCAAGCTTGAAACAACCAAGTTCGGGGGCAATGTCAAGCAGTCTATTTAACGATGCTGATGCCTTTCAACAAGTTTAATGCTTCGTATAAGGCATAATCCTTCATTTCCAGATTAGCTTTATCTTTATCAATGTCTGCCGCACCGGCTTCAGGTTTTTGCTTCTCGTTTTGCAAATGGCGTGACAAGTCCGCTTCTTTGACTGGCTTGAAATCTTGTTTATCAAGTGGTTCCAGCTTGACATGCGCCAGGGCAATGTCCGGTTCTATGCCTTCAGCCTGGATGGAACGGCCTGATGGTGTGAAGTAGCGGGCAGTGGTCAATTTAATGGCTGCACCATTGCTGGTTGGCAAAATGGTTTGCACTGAGCCTTTGCCGAACGATTTTTCACCCATGATGACCGCCCGCTTTTGGTCTTGCAGCGCACCTGCCACAATTTCGGAGGCGGATGCAGAACCGGAGTTGATCAGCACCACCATGGGGGCACCATCCAGCAAGTCATCAGGGGAGGCATTAAAGCGCATTTCTGAGTTTTCTATGCGGCCTTCGGTGTAAACAATCAGCCCGCTTTTTAAGAACGCGTCGCTGACTTCCACCGCCGCGTTCAATACGCCACCGGGGTTATTGCGTAAATCCAATATCAGGCCCTTGAGTTTGCCGCCGTTTTCCTTCTTTAATTCAGCCAATGATTCCCTGAGGTTTTCACCGGTGCCGGATTGGAAGCTGCTGATCCTTAAATAACCATAACCTTTTTCCAACAGTTTGCTTTTGACGCTTTTGACCTTAATGATGTCGCGGGTCAAGGTCAGTTTTAACGGGGCGTCTTCGCCTTCACGGACGACAGTCAGGACAATCTTGCTGCCTGGCTCGCCGCGCATGATTTTGACGCCGTCCGCCAAGCTCAAGCCTTTGACTGGCTTATCATCGAGCCGGATAATCAAATCGCCGGTTTTGATGCCGGCACGTTGTGCAGGGGTATCATCAATAGGGGATACGACTTTGATAAAACCGTTCTCCATGGTGACTTCGATGCCCAAGCCACCAAATTGGCCGGTCGTGCCTTCTTTTAGTTCTTGGTATTCTTCAGCCACCAGATAAGCGGAATGGGGGTCAAGGCCGCTCAACATGCCGCGAATGGCATCTTCCAATAATTTTTTATCGGAAACGGGTTCAACATAATCCCTTTTGATACGCCCAAAAATTTCGGTAAATGTCCGCAAATCCTCAAAAGGCAATGCATCAGTGTCAGCAACTGGCTGGTGGCTGTCTTTATCGGCAAAGACACTGCCGCAAGTGCCCATAAAGATGCCCAGTACCATCCCTAAGCATAGAATGACTATCGTTTTCTTTTTTTGCATGTGCCTTAAAACTCCAAATCCTCAATTACTGTCATTTACTACGCTTGATTGTACCACTGGACAAGGCATTAATGCTTGCACCAGGCCAATGGGTCAACTGGTTTTCCGTCTTGGCGTATCTCAAAGTATAAGCCGGGCTGGCTGCGCCCGCCAGACTTGCCCACTGCCGCGATCACTTCACCCGCCTTGACGGTTTCATCTTTCTTTTTGTACAGACTGTCATTATACGCATAGAGCGACATGTAGCGGTCTTCATGCCTGATGATCACCAGCAAGCCCAAGCCTTTCAGCCAATTGGCAAAAACCACTTTGCCCGAGGCAATGGCATGGACATCGGCGCCTTCTTTGGCACGGATCAGGATGCCGTTCAAAAAGCTGGGCGACTGGATGCTGGTGATGTTTTGTGCAGTCCCGCCCAATACCGGCAAGGACAAATGACCTTTAAAAGCAGAGAACGAGCCGTTCAGCTGCGGGTAATTTTCGGCGATATCCGGCGCATCACCTACCGCGCCGTTGATATTTTGTTGGCCCAAGCCGTCATCCTGCGGCAAGGATGCCAATAGTTGCTGTACCTTACCTTCGCTTATTTCATCCAGTGCTTGGCGTTGGCCATTGTTGGCGGCATTCAACAGCCTATCCCGTTGTTTCCTAAAATCCGCCAATATTGCTTGTTCCGCTTGTTTTTTATGCAATTGCTGCAACAAATTGTCAGATTCCGCTTGTCTTAAGGCATCCAGTTGATCCAAGACTTTAAGCTCCTTCTGCAAGGCGGTGAGCGCCTCCATGCGCTTCTGGTTGATGCTTTGAAAATAACCGACCATCAATCCGGATGAAACTGCGTTTTGCTGGTTAAGCATCAGTTTAAGCGGTTGCTGCTGGCCTAGCTGGTAAGCAGCCCTGACTTGGTGTGCCAGTTGGCTGTTTTCCCTGTCCAATTTCTGCTGGATTTTCAGGATATCTTGGCGAACGTCATCCAATGCCTGCTGTTTGCGGGCCATTTGCACATTAAGTTGCCTTAATTGTGCAAGGGTTTCGCCGTAACGCTTCTCGACATCTGCCAACAATCCATCAAGATCAGTGCCGGGCTGCTGCTTTTGTTCTTGCTGTTCCTGCATGGGCAACAGTGGCGAAAAAAAATCACGCCAATGCCGCCCTTCGCCCGCTACGGCACTGGCAGGATGCATAGCGGCAAGCCACAGCAGGCAACAAAACAGTCCTATTGGCTTCACATCAGGCAGATTTTAATAGTGAATGCCCGGACATTTCAGCAGGTTTGGGGATGCCCAAAATATCCAGTAGCGTAGGGGCCAAATCCGATAAGCTGCCGCCATCCATCAGCGGACGCTGACCCAGTACGTACACTAACGGCACAGGGTTGGTGGAGTGGGCCGTTTGTGGTTCGCCGGTGTCAGGATCGACCATTTGTTCGATGTTGCCGTGGTCAGCCGTCACCAACATCTGCCCGTTGACTGATTTAAGGGCCTCGACAATGCGCTGCAAACTGCTGTCTATGGTTTCAACCGCTGTAATAGCCGCCGGAATAATGCCGGTATGCCCCACCATATCGCAATTGGCGTAATTGCAAATAATCACATCATATTTGCCGCCGGTAATGGCGTCCACTAGCTTATCGGTCACTTCCGGCGCGCTCATTTCTGGCTGCATATCGTAGGTGCGGACTTGCGGGGAAGGCACTAAAATGCGCTCTTCGCCCGGGAAAGGTGCATCAATGCCGCAATTTAGGAAAAAGGTGACATGGGCAAACTTTTCAGTTTCGGCAAGCCTTAATTGGGTCATGCCAACATTGGACAACACCTCACCCAAACTATTGTTGATGTCAACCGGTGGGAAGGCAATGGGATAATCAAAATCCTGCTGATATTCGGTCAGGGTGCAAAAATAACCAGTAAACGCGGCGTGTGCCCTATCAAAACCACTGAAAGTGGGTGATGTCAGTGCTTGCGATATTTCGCGGGTGCGGTCGGCACGGAAATTCATGAACACCACGGCATCTTCCTGATCGAGTGCGACTGTTTGGCCTTGTGCGTCAAAA
The DNA here is from genome assembly GCA_903945605.1 of uncultured Methylococcaceae bacterium. Taxonomy (GTDB): domain Bacteria; phylum Pseudomonadota; class Gammaproteobacteria; order Methylococcales; family Methylomonadaceae; genus Methylovulum. Next base: position 15,169 of record CAJAWH010000172.1, read on the forward strand.
ATAGCCGTCGGCAACACAAATTCGTCTGTTTCACCCCGTTCATAAGCGGCTTGCAATCCAGCCAACGCCGATTCGGCCTTATGTTCCGCCACGCCTTTAGCAATCAGGTCATAAGCCAAATTGACCCGATCCCAACGCTTATCCCTGTCCATGGCATAAAAACGCCCGACTATCGATGCAATCTTACCGACGCCCAAGCCTGCAAACTTGGCATCTAACAAGGCAATCGAGGAAGCAGCGCTTTTAGGTGGCACATCGCGACCATCCAAAAAACCATGTAGATAGATTTTTTCCAAGCCCCGTTTGGCAGCCAATTCAATCATCGCCATAATCTGCTCTTCGTGGCTATGCACGCCGCCTGGCGACAGCAGTCCTAAAATATGCAATGCCTTGCCTTTTTCTTTTGCCACGTCAACTGCGCGGCACAGTGCCGGATTGTTGTAAAAACTGCCATCTTCAATAGCATCGTTAACTTTAGAGAAATCCTGCGGCACATATCGGCCTGCACCAATATGGATATGCCCCACCTCTGAATTGCCCATTTGGTCGGCGGGTAAGCCCACCACCCGACCGGAACACGCCAACAAGGTGTTGGGGTAGTCTTTTTGCAAGCTATCCCAACAAGGTGTATTGGCCATGGCAATGGCGTTGTTGGTCTGCTCCAGTGAGTGGCCAAAGCCATCAAGGATGAGTAAAACTAAAGGTTTGGGACGGGTCAACATGGTTTATTTTTCTCCGGGACGGTTACAAAGTTAATTTTTGGTGGGTGGGCATGGCACGATGCTGGCATTTCCTTGATCTTGGCAATCCGTTACCCTAAAAGCAAGAAAATCATGTATCATTTAGTAAGCTTTGCTTCCATTTTTTGGGCCGGCAAACTAACCATCGGCATAATTAAATGTTTGTTATATTAATACATGTTGCCAGTTATTGTGTATAAATAATTGCCCAAGATGCTTGCCGTAACCCAAAAATCACCCCAACTGTTCCAACAGATATGCTAATGAGACTGGAAAGCCGACTGGACATGTTTGCCAACTCTGCAACAATAGGGGCTAAAAGCCCTACCCTATCGGCTTTAATGCATTGTCACCTTTAGCGTGCTTAGGTCGGGTGGCACGTTGTTTTCTGTGTTGGCTATTGGCCTTCCCCATTTAATCTTTTCTCGCTTATCATGGATCGTATTTTAGAATTTATTGTAAACCATTACATTCTCGTCTTGGCTTTGGCAGTCGTCAGTTATTTGCTGGTGCAAGAGCTGCTGGACACTGCCTTTAAAAAGTTTGGCAACGTATCCCCTATGCTCGCCGTTGCCAAAATGAATGAGGCGGAGACTGTTGTCATTGATGTCCGCGAGCCGGACGAATTTGTCACGGGCCATATTGAAAATGCCATCAGCATGCCGCTCAGCAGCTTGCCCGAACAATTGCAAAAATTGGCGGCCTATAAACAAACACCGGTGCTGATTGCCTGCAAATCAGGCGCGCGTGCCTCGTCGGCAGGGAAGATTTTGACCAAAGCGGGTTTTGAAAATATCCAAGTGATCACCGGCGGTATGGATGCCTGGACGGACGATTACAAGCTACCCATAAAAATAACCAGTAAAAACAAAGCAAAAACCAATTTAAGCAAATCACTTTAACCACAACCACTACAATCATTATCATGGCCGAAGAAAATAACGCTGTAGAAAAACAATTTTCCATCCAAAAGATTTATACCAAAGATATGTCTTTTGAAACCCCTAATTCACCATCCATTTTCACTGCAAAATGGGAACCTACAGTGGATTTTAATTTAGGCACCCAAGTCAATGCCTTGGAACCTAACCTTTTTGAAATCGTGTTGACAGTCACCATTACGGTAAAATGCCAAGACACTATCGCTTATCTGGTGGAAGCTTCCCAAGCCGGTATTTTTATCCTCGGCGGCTTTACTGAGGAAGAAATGGGCCCGATGCTAAGCTCATTCTGCCCGAATATCCTGTTCCCTTACGCCCGTGAAGTGGTGTCAGATTTGGTCACCAAAGGCGGCTTCCCGCAATTGCTGTTGGCACCGGTCAATTTTGATGCCTTGTACGCCCATCATTTGCAACAACAGCAACAACAGCAATCGCCAGGCAATGTGACGCTGAATTAATCTTGCCGCCAATAATCCTAATTGATGGACGCAAGAATTGCAGTGTTAGGGGCGGGGTCTTGGGGCACCGCCCTGGCTATTTTGGCAGCCAAAAATGGTTGCCAAACCTTGCTTTGGGGACATAACCCAGAACATGTCCACGCTTTAAAAAATGACCGTGAAAACCGCCACTACTTGCCCGGCCGGTTGTTTCCGGACAGCTTGAAGGTCTCTGGCGACATAGCAGAAGTGGCTGCCTTTGGCACACTATTGTTGGTCTCTGTGCCTAGCCACGCATTTAAGACAACCCTCGGACGCTTTAAACCGTACCTATCACCCGCCAGCAAAATTGCCTGGGCCAGCAAAGGCTTTAATCCGTCTGATGGTTCGCTATTGCATGAAATAGTGGCGGAACTGTTTAGCGCTGACACACCTGCCGCTATTCTTTCTGGCCCGTCATTTGCCAACGAAGTGGCTGACGGCTTGCCCACCGCCATCACTATTGCCTCTGCGCAAACCGATTTTGCGGCAGAACTGGCGGACATTCTGCACAGCAGCCGGTTCCGCACATATACCAGTAGCGATGTGATTGGTGTGGAAGTGGGCGGCGCGGTAAAGAATGTGCTGGCAATTGCCGCTGGGATTGCCGATGGTTTGGGTTTTGGTGCCAATACCCGCGCCGCTTTAATCACCCGTGGCCTGAGCGAGATTATCCGCTTAGGTGTAAGGCTAGGCGGCAAACAGGAAACTTTTATGGGGTTGGCGGGCTTGGGTGACTTGGTGCTGACCTGCACCGACAACCAATCGCGTAACCGCCGCTTTGGCTTGGCGTTGGGCCAAGGCCAGGACAGGGGGCAGGCGATATTGTCTATTGGTCAGGAAATTGAAGGCATTTCGGCAGCCCGGGAAACTTATTTGCTGGCGCAAAAGCATGGGTTGGACATGCCAATTATTGAACAAACCTATCGGGTGTTATACGAAGGTTTGGCTCCGCATGATGCGGTGGAAAACTTATTGTCGAGAAATCTGAAGGCGGAGTGTTAGGGGGCTTGGCCTTACAGGGCTGTTGCCCTTGCTTGTGTCATTAGCCGCTTCAAATCGCTGACCGTTTGCGCCAAACCGGAAAACACGGCTTGGGCAATGATGGCATGACCAATATTCAGTTCGATGATTTCAGGTATGGCGCAAATAGCGGCAACATTGTGGAAGTTTAAGCCGTGTCCGGCATTGACTTGCAGGCCCAGTTGACGGGCATAACTCGCGGCATTGCGGATGCGCGCCAGTTCTTCGGCTTGCAGCTGCTTGCTTTTGGCATCGGCATAACAGCCAGTATGCAACTCTATCACAGGGGCGCCCGCAACCAAGGCCGCGTCTATTTGCCGGTTGTCGGCATCAATGAACAAGGACACCTCAACCCCTGCGTCGGCCAGTCTGGCACAAGCCAATTTAATGGTGGGCAGGTTGCCCGCCACATCTAAACCGCCTTCGGTGGTCAATTCAGCCCGCTTCTCAGGCACCAGACAACAGGCATGGGGCTGGACTTGTTCGGCTATCCCCAGCATGGCTTCGGTCACCGCCATTTCAAGGTTTAGGCGGGTATTGAGCAGGTCTTTCAGTAAATAAATGTCCCTATCTTGGATATGCCGCCTGTCTTCGCGCAGGTGCGCGGTTATACCATCAGCCCCTGCCTGTTCCGCCAACAAAGCGGCCTGCACGGGTTCTGGATAACGTGTGCCACGGGCTTGCCGAAGCGTGGCGACATGGTCGATATTGACACCTAGTAAGACGGGGGTTGCGTTCATGTTTGTAGCTGTTGAATGATTTGGTTAATAACTGCGCGGCTTTTTAAGGGCTTGCCTTGTCTGTAAAAATCAATGACACCACGCATCAATTGTTTTGCCTGGGCTAGTTGGCTGGCATCGGTGAAGCATTGTTGTTGCAGTGCCAGCAAAGTTTCACCATCAAACACGCCTTGTTCGCTGGCGATTGCCCCTTGTTCAGGGTGAAAAAAATATTTTTGTTGTGGCCTGATGGGACGCAGCTGGTTGTCGGTCGCCAGTGGCAAAGCATAGCCAATAATGGCAAGTAGTTGCAATTCAAAAATCCGTAGGGTCGCCTCAAGTTCCGGGTGGTTGGTCAAATTGACCAAACTTTGCTGATAAAGTGCAAATACTTCCGGATGCGGATCGGCATTGGCAATAAAAAATGCCAGCAATTCGTTCAGGTAAAAGCCGCAATAAAAGGGAATGCCTTGTAATGCTAACGGGTGACTAAGCTCCACTGCGGTCAGTATCTTAAAGTTAGCATTACCGGTATACGATATAAGCAAAGGCAGAAAAGGCTGCAACAAGCTGGCTGTTTTGGATTTGGCTTTTCTGACACCTTTTGCCAACAACGGCAACCTACCGTAATCCCGAGTAAAAACATCCATAATCAGGCTGGTTTCGCGGTACGGGCGCTTTTGTAAAATATAACCGGGTTGTAAATAAACGGCTTGTTCAGCCATTAAAGCCAAGGCTTTGTAAGGCACGTTCATTGTCTGACCAACCTGACTTAACCTTTACCCATAATTGCAAGTACACTTTTTGGGCGATGAGACGCTCTATATCATGCCGTGCTTCAGTGCCTATATTTTTGAGCATTTCACCCTCTTTGCCAATGACAATGTTTTTTTGTGTCATCCGTTCCACCCAGATTAGCGCGTAAATTTTGGTGATGTCGGGGTGTTCTTCGTAGCGTTCTATTTCGACAGTCAGTTCATAAGGCAATTCTGCACCTAACCGCCGGGTAAGTTTTTCCCTGATAATTTCCGCTGCCAAGAAACGTTCGCTCCGGTCGGTGATTTGGTCTTCTGGGTAAATCAGGCTTTGTTCAGGCAATAATTTAATGATGAGCTGTTCCAACACATCCAAATTAGTGTTTTTTAAGGCTGATATTGGGACTAAATGTTCAAACGGAAAGCGTTGGCGGGCATCAGCAAAAAATGCCAGTATGGCTTCCTTTTCCTTTACTTTATCAACTTTGTTGACCGCCAGGATAACCGGCAAGTTGGCTTGTCTGAGTTTGATGAAAATGGTTTCGTCGTACTCATGCCAAGACAGGCCGTCTATCAGCCATACCACCACATCCACACCCATTAAGGTGGTGTCTGCCGTTTTGTTAAGGTAACGGTTCAAGGCTTTTTTCTCGCTGCTATGCATCCCCGGGGTGTCCATATAGATCACCTGCCCAGCTTCTGTGGTGTTGATGCCTAATATGCGGTGCCTTGTGGTCTGTGGCTTGCGGGAAGTGATGCTGATTTTTTGTTTCAGCAGATGGTTCATTAATGTCGATTTGCCAACATTCGGCCTGCCTATCAAGGCAACGTAACCACAATTCATAAGCTATCCTTTAACAGTTGCAACATTTTTTCCGCCGCATCCTGTTCGGCTTTCTTACGTGTCCCACCCGTGCCTGTACAGGCCTCCGCCAGTACGGAAACAGTACACTTAACCTTAAAGGTCTGTTCATGAGCCAGCCCTGACATGGTGATTAAAGTGTAGTCGGGCAACTCCAGTTTTCTGGCCTGCATAAGTTCTTGCAATTGGGTTTTAGGGTCTTTGCGCCAGCTTTCCAAAGACAATCCGCCTAACTTTTCGGTGAACAATTGCTCTATCCATTGTTGGCAACTGGTCATGCCTTGGTCAAGGTATAAAGCGCCCATAATGGCTTCTAAAGCGTCGGACAAAATGGAATCTCGCCGAAATCCTCCACTTTTAAGCTCTCCAGTGCCTAGCAGCAGATAATCACCTAGTTGAAGTTTTCTGGCAAGTTCCGCTAATGAACCTTCATTGACTAAGGAGGCCCTTAGCCTGCTTAACACACCCTCGCTCGCTTCTGGATAAATATCGTACAATTTTCTGGCAATGACAAAACCTAAGATGGAATCGCCCAGGAATTCTAGTCGTTCGTTATTGTTCGCACCAAAGCTGCGATGTGTCAATGCGACTTTAAAAAGCTCGGGATCAGTAAAATGCAAGCCAAGTTTTTTTTGTAAGTTGTCGGGGTTTTTTAACACTCCTTGCCAGCTCCAGGCCCATTGCCATATTCCATCAGGTCTGTTGTTAACCTTAAGGGAGCGAAGGAAAATGAGTTGCTACCCTTTTGTTGTTTTAATGCCATGCTGATAACCACGCATAAGTAATGATAAGTAGTAATGGTCATACGCTGTATATGCCCAAAGGTTATTTTTATTTAAGTAGGGTGCCTATGCGATTGGGCTGAAATGCGTAAATATGGAAATCCCAAGGCAGCAAACTACCATCAAAGTTCATCCATATTAACATTGCCCTACCTACTAAATTTTCTTCAGGCACTGTCCCCCAGTAACGGCTGTCATTGCTGTTGTCTCGGTTATCGCCCATCATAAAATACTGGCCTTCCGGCACTATAATATCTGCCGACACGGTGGGAGCATCGTGCCTAATGAGAATGTTGTGTTCAATGCCGGTCAAATCTTCCTGCAAACGTTCTGCACCAGTCATTTCTTGACCGCTGCCCAAACCTTGGTAGAGACCCATGGAGACTTGTTTGACCGGAATACCGTTGACTGTCAGCTGTTTATTTTCGTCATAGGAGATTTTGTCACCGGGCAAACCAATCACCCGCTTGATATAGTCCACACTAGGGTCTCTAGGGTAACGGAAGACTACAATATCACCGCGTTTGGGTTCATTTAAGCCAATGATTTTCTTATTGAGCACCGGCAAGCGAATACCATAGGCAAATTTGTTGACCAAGATAAAGTCACCCACCAGCAGTGTCGGCATCATGGAGCCGGACGGGATACGGAATGGCTCCGCCAAAAATGAGCGCAACAATAACACCAGCAGCAACACCGGAAAAAATGATCGCGCGTATTCAACTACCCACGGCTCGTTGTCCTCCGCGTACGGTGTGCCTTCTGCCTTAAGTTTGAGCAAATAAACGCTCCAGATAAGCCCGCTCACGACTGAGCCAACCAGCAAATAAAAGGAAAAATCAATATCCATAAGTGTTTTTATGTTTGTTAAAGGTACGGAATTATTCTTTATTAAGTTGCAACACTGCCAAGAAGGCTTCTTGCGGTATTTCAATGCTACCGACTTGTTTCATGCGTTTTTTGCCGGCCTTTTGTTTTTCCAATAGTTTCTTTTTACGGCTAATATCACCCCCATAACATTTGGCAGTGACGTTTTTCCGTAAGGCCTTAACCGTTGAGCGGGCAATCACCTTGGAACCTATAGCGGCCTGAATGGCAACCTCATACATTTGTCTTGGTATGAGTTCTTTCATTTTTTCTACCAGGTCACGCCCCCGATTACTGCTCATATCACGATGGACAATAATGGATAAGGCGTCGACTTTTTCGGTGTTAATCAAAACATCCAGTTTTATGAGGTCAGCAGGCTGAAAACGCAGAAATTCGTAATCAAAGGATGCAAAGCCACGGCTAACGGATTTTAAACGGTCAAAAAAATCCAAAACTACTTCACTTAAGGGCATTTCATAGTGTAAGGACACTTGTCGGCCAGCAAACTGCATATCTTTTTGTAAACCGCGCTTTTCAATACACAAAGTGATGACTGCGCCCAAATAAGCTTCAGGCACTAAAATATTGGCGCGGATGATAGGTTCACGTATTTCCTTGACTATGCCACCATCAGGAAGTTTGGCGGGATTGTCCACCATGATGATGTCACCCGTTTGGGTGATCACCTCGTAAACCACCGTTGGGGCGGTGGTGATCAAATCCACATCATATTCGCGCTCCAACCTTTCTTGCACTATCTCCATGTGCAACATACCCAGAAAGCCACAACGGAAGCCAAAGCCCAATGCTTGTGATGTTTCCGGTTCAAATTGCAAGGCGGCATCATTAAGGTTCAGTTTTTTTAACGCTTCGCGTAAGTCTTCGTAATTATCCGAACTGACGGGATAAAGGCCGGCGAAAACTCTTGGCTGGACTCTTTGGAAACCGGTGAGTTGTTCACTTGCGGGTTTATCCGTCCAAGTAATAGTGTCACCGACCGGTGCGCCGAAAATATCTTTTATGCCAGCCACCACATAGCCAACCTCACCGGTATTGAGTAAGTCCTTTTCCAATCGTTTAGGGGTAAAAACACCGACAATATCGACAATAAAAGATTTACCGGTGGACATGATGGTAATTTTTTGTTTTTTGCGGATACTGCCGTGGACAATCCTGACCAAAGAAACGACCCCCAAATAACTGTCAAACCATGAATCGATGATTAGGGCTTGTAAAGGGCCGTCAATATTACCTTGTGGAGGCGGCACCTTGACCACCAATTGCTCCAACACATCCAGCACACCCAAACCGGTCTTGGCGCTGATCATGAGCGCCTCATCGGCAGGGATGCCTATCACTTCTTCAATTTCCGTTTGCACCCTAGCCGGTTCGGCGGATGGCAAATCTATTTTATTTAGGACGGGGACAACCTCTAAGCCCTGGTCAATGGCGGTATAACAGTTGGCAACGCTTTGTGCTTCAACCCCTTGTGCGGCATCAACCACCAACAAAGCCCCTTCGCAAGCCGCCAAGGAGCGGGAAACCTCGTAAGAGAAGTCCACATGACCTGGTGTATCAATGAAATTGAGCTGATAGGTTTCGCCATCTTTGGCTTTAAATTCGAGGGTGACGCTTTGGGCTTTGATGGTAATACCGCGCTCCCTTTCTATATCCATTGAATCCAGAACTTGGGCTGACATCTCACGATCGCTCAAGCCTCCACAAAGTTGGATGAAGCGATCTGCAAGGGTCGATTTTCCGTGATCGATATGGGCAATGATAGAAAAATTTCTTATATGTTTTAAATCCACACTATTTCAACTTATAAATGTTAAAAATGAAGCCGGGCCTTAATACCCGCACCGGGAAAGTATAGAAGAATAACAGAGACTTTTGGAACCATGGCTGATGAATCCAGCCGGACCATTCAATTGACAAAGCTAAGAAGCAAGCCTAAATAGACACTCAAGCCAAACCAATTATTATTTAAAAATGCTTTAAAACAACTCTGCTTATTCCGTTCAGCTATTAATGTTTGTTGGTATATGAATAAGCCAGCAGCACAAATAAGCCCAATATAGTAAGGCCCGTTAAGCCCCTGTAGCAATCCCACCGACACTAGCAGGGCCATGATGGTCAATTGTAGGATGCCAATGATAAATTTGTCATGTCTGCCAAACAGAATGGCAGTGGATTTGATGCCTATTTTTAAATCATCTTCTTTGTCGACCATGGCGTACATAGTGTCGTATACCAAAGCCCATAAAACAACCGACAAATAAAGTAGCCAGGCGACCAGCGGAATATGATCAGTTTGCGCAGCAAAGGCCATAGGTACTGCCCAACCAAAGGATACGCCCAAATAGGCCTGTGGCAATTGCGTATAGCGCTTCATGAAAGGATAGCTGGCTGCCAAAAAAGCTCCGCCTATGGACAGTACAATGGTATAACTATTGAGCAGCAAAACCAAACCGAAAGCCAACAGGCTTAACACAGCAAACAGCACCAGCGCTTCTTTGGGAGCGACTTTTCCAGTGGCAATAGGTCGCAATTGGGTGCGCTCAACATGTGCGTCAAAATCCCGATCAGCGTAATCATTGATAACACAACCTGCAGCACGCATCAAGACAACGCCCATGCAAAATACCCCCAGCACCAAACCATCAGGTTTGCCGGCACCAGCCAACCATAAAGCCCACAAGGTCGGCCAGAGCAAGATGAGTATGCCGATAGGTTTGTCAAAACGGGCCAATAACCAATATTGAGTGGCTCTATCTGCAATACTTTGCCAAATAATGGGTTTTAATGTTTGCGGTTGCAAAAGTATACACCTCGAAATAAAAATTGACCGCCCGATGCCCGAATTAAAATAAGCCGGATGTTATCTATGACAACGGTTTTAGTAATATTTAAACAAAAAAAAAGCCGGGTAGTCCGGCTTTTTTTAAGCAAAGATGCTTTTTATTCTGGTCTGTCCACAAGCTCCACGTAAGCCATTGGGGCATCATCACCTGCCCTGAAGCCACATTTCATGATTCTCAGATAACCGCCGGGACGGTTTTTATAGCGAGGGCCAAGCTCATTGAACAGTTTGGTGACCATTTCACGATCACGCAATTTAGCAAACGCATTCCGTCTTTTGGCAACGCTATCTTCTTTAGATAAGGTTATTAAAGGTTCTGCATAACTTCTCAACTCTTTTGCTTTTGGCAATGTGGTTTTGATTAGCTCGTGCCTAAACAATGAATTGGTCATGTTGCTGAATAGCGCCTTACGGTGGCTGCTATTCATATTAAATTTTCTGCCAGACTTACGATGTCTCATTTTAAAAGACCTTAATTATTAATGTGTTATTGAATTGGATTGGTCGATGAGATTATCAGGCGGCCAATTTTCAAGCCTCATACCCAATGACAAACCTTTTAATGCCAGTATGTCTTTAATTTCTGTCAAAGATTTTTTGCCAAGATTAGGCGTTTTAAGCAATTCCACTTCGGTTCTTTGGATCAAATCGCCTATGTAAAAAATATTTTCAGCTTTAAGACAGTTAGCCGAACGGACGGTCAGTTCCAAATCATCAACAGGGCGTAAGAAAATCGGCTCAATTTCAGGCCGATGAGGTTCAATTTCCTTATCTATACCTGGCTGTTCAATTTCTTTCTCGAAATCAACAAAAACAGACAACTGATCATGTAAGATCGTGGCAGCTAATTTGATCGTTTCTTCTGGATCAACGGTGCCATTGGTCTCAAGTTCAATAATAAGCTTGTCCAAATTTGTCCGTTGTTCTACCCGAGTGCTTTCAACCTGATAGGCAACTTTTATGATAGGGCTGAAAGAAGCATCAACTTGCAAAGTGCCTACAGGCACACCTTGATCATTGTTATGTTTTCTGGCAGTGACTGGCTCATATCCACGACCCCGTCTCACACGTATTTTAATGTTCAATGCACCGGCGTGCGTCAAATGGGCAATGACCAAATCCGGATTGATAATTTCTACATCGTGCGGCAAACTGATGTCACCAGCTATGACCACCCCTTGACCAGATTTTGATAAAGTGAGTTCAACCTCATCTTTTGAATGTAAAATAACTGCCAATTTTTTTAGGTTCAACAAGATGTCGATGACATCTTCCTGCACACCTTCGATCGTTGTGTATTCATGAAGCACGCCATCAATCTCAACATCAGTCACGGCACAACCGGGAATTGTGCTTAACAGAACGCGTCTTAGGGCATTGCCTAGGGAATGACCAAAACCACGCTCTAATGGCTCTATGACAATCCTTGAGTGATTGGGCGATTTTGACTCCACCTCAACCAAACGAGGCTTTAGTAAGCCAGAAATAGAAAACTGCATTTATATCCCTCAGTACCGCGATTATTTAGAGTAAAGTTCAACAACTAACTGCTCATTAATATCGCTTCCCAAATCAACGCGATCAGGTAGCGAACTAAAGATACCCGACATAGATTTTGTGTTCACTTCTACCCATGCTGGAAAGCCATACTGCTCAGTCACGGTAAGGGCATCAACAATCCTTTGCTGTTTTTTTGCCTTTTCCCTTACTGCAATAACATCGCCTGGTGAAACTTGATAAGACGGTATGTTAATCAAGGCATTGTTCACCATAATGGATTTATGGGAAACCAATTGGCGTGCTTCTGCACGGGTACAAGCAAAGCCCATTCTGTATACTACATTATCTAGACGGGACTCAAGCAGATTCAACAGGTTTTCACCGGTTGCCCCTTTCTTCATGTCTGCAGACTTATAATAATTACGGAATTGTTTTTCCAAAATACCATATATTCTACGCAGACGTTGTTTAGCCCTTAACTGCATAGCATAGTCGGAGTTTCTGGTGCGCTTAGCACCATGTTGTCCCGGCCTTTGATCAAGCTTGCATTTATTTTCTAACGACTTCCCTCTGCTTTTTAAAAAAAGGTCTGTACCTTCTCTCCGGCTCAGCTTACAGGTAGGCCCGATATATCTTGCCATCTAACTACTCCAAATACCTTAAACGCGGCGTTTTTTAGGTGAACGACAACCGTTGTGCGGGATTGGCGTCACATCGACTATGTTATTTATTTTGAAACCAAGATTGTTTAATGAGCGCACGGCTGACTCACGTCCTGGGCCAGGGCCTTTAATCATTACATCTAGGTTTTTCATTCCGTATTCTTGGGCAACAATGCCCGCTTTTTCAGCTGCGACCTGGGCGGCGAAAGGCGTACTTTTTCTTGAACCACGAAAACCGGAACCACCAGAAGTTGCCCAAGACAAGGCGTTACCTTTGCGGTCGGTAATGGTAATTATGGTATTATTGAAGGAGGCATGTACATGGACTATGCCATCTGCCACTTCTTTTTTTATACGCTTTCTTGCGCGGTTAGGACTAGCCATTGATCAATATCTCTTAAATTAAAATCAAAAATTATTTTCTGATAGGTTTACGCGGGCCTTTACGGGTTCTGGCGTTTGTTCTAGTCCGTTGCCCCCTTAAAGGCAAGCCACGGCGATGACGAATGCCACGGTAGCAACCGAGATCCATAAGTCTCTTGATATTCATTGACACTTCACGCCTTAAATCACCTTCCACTGTCATTTTTGATACGACGGTACGAATGGATTCCAGCTGCTCTTCCGCCAATTCCTTTATTTTTACAGTTGGTAATATTCCAACCTCGTCACAAATATTTGCTGCGGTTTTACGACCGACACCATAAATTGACGTAAGTGCAATTACAGCGTGCTTATGGTCTGGAACATTGATTCCGGCAATACGTGCCATTTAGATACTCCTCCGAGTAGTCTTTTTTTAAAATTAAGCTGGGAATTATAACACTAACAAAATTACAGGGCAACAATTAACCCTGTCTTTGCTTATGTCTTCCATCAACACAAATAACGCGAACTATTCCGTTTCTTTTTACAATCTTGCATTTTCTACAAATTGTTTTCACTGATGCCCGTACTTTCACAACATACCTCTCAATAATTTATAAGCTTTGGCTTATTTTTTTAAATTAGCTTTTTTCATTAGTCCGTCATACTGCTGGGACATGACATGGGTCTGGATTTGCGATATAAAATCCATCACCACCACCACAATAATCAACAATGATGTGCCGCCAAAGGTAAATGGAACATTCCAATAAACAATCAAAAACTCAGGCAACAAACAAACTAACGTTATGTAAAAACCACCTATCAAAGTAAGCCTGGTCATTACCTTATCGATATAATTGGTTGTTTGGATACCTGGCCTTATACCAGGCAGAAATGCGCCTGATTTCTTTAAATTTTCGGCTGTCTCTTTAGAATTGAACACCAGTGCTGTATAAAAGAAACAAAAGAAAATGATGGCGGTGGCATAGAGCAGGATATAAACAGGTTGCCCCGGCGATAGCATGATGGCGACATCCTGCAACCATGAGAAACCTTCTGCATTACCAAACCAGCCTGCTACTGTGGCAGGAAACAAAATAATGCTAGAGGCAAAGATCGGTGGTATAACCCCTGCCATATTAAGCTTGAGCGGCAAAAAACTGCTCTGCGCTGCATATAATTTACGGCCTTGTTGTCTTTTGGGGTAATTGATCAATATCCTTCTCTGACCTCTTTCAACAAAGACAACCAGCGCGGTCACCGAGATGGACAGCAAAAATAGCAATAAAATGAAACCTGCGTTCATTTCGCCCGTTCTCGCCAATTCAAGTGTGCCGCCAACTGCCTTTGGCAAACCTGAGACAATCCCTGCAAAAATGATCATAGATATGCCGTTGCCAATACCCCTTTCGGTGACTTGTTCACCCAACCACATTAAAAAAACGGTGCCAGTGACTAAAGTGATGGTAGTGATAAACACGAAACCCATCCCTGGGCTAATGACAACTGACAAGCCGCCAGCTGTCTGGCTTTGCAAGGCAAGGGAGATGCCTATAGCTTGGAATGTCGCCAACACCACAGTACCGTATCGGGTAAATTGGGAAATTTTTCGTCTTCCTGACTCACCTTCTTTTTTCATTTGCTCCATTGAGGGTATCACCACTGTCATTAGCTGCATAATAATAGATGCAGAAATGTAGGGCATGATGCCTAAGGCAAACAAACTCAAGCGCATTAAGGAACCGCCGGAAAACATGTTAAACATGTCAAGTATTGAGCCGCCCTGTTGTTCAAACATGGCAGCCAGTGCTTTTGGGTCAATACCCGGCACTGGTATGTGAGCTCCTACCCGGTACACCACGAGCGCACCTAAAACGAAAAGCAATCTTGCTTTCAGTTCGGAAAAATCAGCACCTTTAGTAGCCATTTTATTCCTTTTTTATTTTTTAGGCGTCTACAGTGCCGCCGGCTGCTTCAATTGATTGTTTTGCACCGGCAGTCAGTTTTATTTCTTTTGATACAGTGACTGCCTTCAGCAATACGCCAGATTTTATTATTTTTACTTTCTTGGTGAATGCAGGAACAACATTACTTTCAATCAATGACTTGATATCGATAACTTCAGCAACCAGGTCGTTCAGCTCATGTAATCTGACTTCTGCGCTTAATTTGCTAAGATGGGAAACAAAACCTATTTTAGGCAGACGACGCTGCAATGGCATCTGTCCACCTTCAAAACCCACTTTATGGAAACCGCCGCTTCTGGCTTTTTGCCCTTTATGGCCTCTACCACAAGTTTTTCCCAAGGTGCAACCAATGCCGCGACCGACCCTTTTTGATTTTTTCCGTGAACCTTCACTGGAACTAATAGTATTCAAATACATTAGATTTCCTCAACGCGTAACATGTATGATATTTTGTTGATCATACCTCTGTACTCTGGAGTATTAGGAACAACAATATTTTGGTTCATTTTTCTTAGACCCAAACCTTTCAAGCAAGCCTGATGACCCGGTAAGCGGCCAAACTTGCTTTTGATCATGGTCACACTTAGTGTATTTGCTTGCATAATCTTTACTTACTCGAAAATTTGTTCAACTGACAAACCGCGTTTAGCTGCAATTTGCGAAGGGCTATGCATACCGGTCAAACCATTGATAGTGGCTCTGACGACATTGATCGGATTATTTGTGCCAATACATTTAGCCAATACATTGTGGACACCGACCACTTCAAATACAGCCCGCATGGCACCGCCTGCGATAATCCCGGTACCTTCGGATGCGGGCTGCATATAAACTTTTGCAGCCCCTGTGACATTCATGATCGGATACTGAAGTGTGTCGCCCTTAAGTGCGACTTTACGCATATTTTTACGCGCTTGTTCAAGTGACTTTTGTATGGCAATCGGAACTTCTCGGGCTTTGCTAACGCCATAACCCACTCGACCTTCACCATCGCCGACAACTGTTAGCGCGGTAAAACCAAAAACCCTACCACCTTTTACAACTTTTGCCACGCGTCTTACGTTCACCAATTTTTCTTGCAGGCCGTCTGTACTGCCTTGAGCCGGTGCTGTAGCCATTGTCTATCTCCTAAAATTTCAATCCTGCTTCACGAGCAGCTTCAGCCAAAGCTTTTACCCGACCATGATATTTAAATCCAGAACGGTCAAAGGCAACGTTGGTAATACCTGCGGCTAAAGCTTTTTGTGCAATGAACTTGCCCACTTCAGCTGCAGCTGTCATATTGCTGGTATTTTTCAAACTGCCTTTTATTTCCGCCTGATTGGTTGATGCACTAACAATCGTTGTCGTGCCGTCACCACTTATCACCTGTGCATACATGTGTTGCGAGGTTTTATGGATAGTCAATCGTGTAGCTTTCAGTTTTTTTATGTGGCTACGCAACTTAAGTGCGCGTTTCATTCTTGCTTGTTTTTTTAGCATCATGTCACCTTACTTTTTCTTAGCTTCTTTTCTTGCAACATGTTCGTCACTGTATCTAACGCCTTTGCCTTTATAAGGTTCAGGTGGACGATATGCCCTGATTTTGGCAGCGACTTCACCAACGAGTTGTTTGTTGCTACCTTTGATGACGATTTCTGTTTGGCTTGGGGTTTCAACGGAGATGCCATTGGGTACATTGAAATCAACTGGGTGTGAATATCCCAATGATAATGACAGTACATTTCCCTTAGCTTGGGCCCTGTAACCAACACCGATCAAGGTCATTTTCTTCTCAAAGCCAGCCGAAACGCCAGTGACCATGTTGTTGGCGATTGCCCTAGCCGTTCCGGCCTGTGCAGTCGCTTTTTTGTCATTTTTGTCCCAAACAACTTGGATTATGTTTTCATCAATGGTTAAAGAGATCGATTGGTTGAAGTCATAAGACAATTCACCAATTTTTCCTTTAACAAACAGGTTATTCCCGTCCAGTTTCACATTTACTCCACTTGGAATAATGACTGGCGCTTTAGCAATTCTTGACATATAGTGCCTTCGTTAACAAACGGTACAAATAACTTCACCACCATGACCAATTGCACGGGCTGCTCTATCCGTCATTACGCCATTAGATGTTGATACAATTGCAATCCCTAAGCCACCAAGCACTTTTGGCAACTCATCTTTAGACTTATAAATGCGCAAACCAGGACGGCTGACCCTATCGATGCTCTCGATTACTGGAAGCCCTTTATGGTATTTCAGTTCTATAGTCATTTCACTATGTGAACCGCTGGTTTCAACATTGAAATCTTTGATATAACCTTCTTCTTTCAACACCTTCGCTATCGAAACTTTTAAGTTGGACGAGGGTTGTTTTACACTTTTCTTTCCTGCAGATTGACCGTTTCTTATGCGTGTCAACATATCTGCTACTGGATCAGTCATGCTCATTATAATGTCTCCAAACTTTAACTTACCAACTGGCCTTAACGACACCAGGCACATCACCACGCATGGTTGCTTCCCGTAGCTTGTTTCTGCTCAATCCAAACTTACGATAGTAACCATGGGGGCGACCAGTCAAGTTACAGCGGTTATGCACCCTAGTGACACTGGAGTCACGTGGCAATTTCTGCAATTGCAGCTGGGCGGTTTCCCGATCTTCAAAAGTGGTGTTGGGGTCTCTAATAGTTTCTTTTAGAGCCTTACGTTTGACATCATATTTTTGCACTAACTTCTTACGCTTTACTTCGCGCGCAATCATTGATTTCTTAGCCATAACAAAATCGCTCTTTAGTTTTTAAATGGAAAGTTAAACAGCTTCAACAAGGCCAAGCCTTCTTCATTTGTTTTTGCTGTTGTTGTTATTGTAATATCCATACCACGTAAAGCATCGATTTTGTCATAATCAATTTCTGGGAATATAATTTGCTCTTTAACCCCCATTGAATAATTACCTCGACCATCAAAACTTTTAGGACTCAACCCCCTGAAATCACGTATTCTGGGTATTGAAATACTAATTAACCGATCAAGGAATTCATACATTCTGTCGCTGCGTAGAGTCACTTTGCAGCCTATTGGCATATCGTCCCTGATCTTAAAACCAGCGATTGACTTTCTGGCCAATGTGATCACAGGTTTTTGTCCGGATATTTTCTCCATATCACTAACTGCTGACTGCAAGACTTTTTTGTCTGCAACTGCACCACCAACACCCATGTTTAGGGTTATCTTTACAATCTTTGGAGCTTGCATGACTGATTTGTAGCCAAATTGCTCTATCAAGGAAGGTAATATTCTTTCTTTATATACGGATTCTAGTCTAGCCATAATTCATCTATACCTTATGCATCAACATTAGTGTTTGTTGACTTAAAATACCTAACTTTTTTTCCGTCTTCCAGAAACCTAAAACCTACGCGATCAGCTTTCTTTGTAGCAGGATTATAAAGGCCTATATTTGATATGTTTATTGGCATATCTTTTTCGATAATCCCACCTTGGACACCAGTATTAGGATTTGCTTTTTGTGTCTTTTTGACACGGTTGATCCCTTCAACCAAAACCTTGTCATCCGTCAATATCTTTGCCACGCGACCGCTCTTACCTTTATCTTTTCCGGTAATTACAATCACATCATCACCTTGTTTTATTTTTTGCATAAATAAACCCTACCTTATAATACTTCAGGAGCTAATGAGATAATTTTCATAAATTTCTCACCGCGTAGCTCACGGGTTACTGGGCCAAAAATACGGGTGCCAAGGGGCTGAAGATTGTTGTTAAGAATAACGGCCGCATTACCATCGAAACGAATCACTGAACCGTCAGGACGACGTACACCTTTACTGGTACGAACAACCAATGCATTATATACCTCGCCTTTTTTAACCCTTCCGCGAGGAATAGCATCTTTAATACTTACTTTTATGATGTCCCCAATACCGGCATAACGCCTG
Source organism: uncultured Methylococcaceae bacterium (assembly GCA_903945605.1). Taxonomy (GTDB): domain Bacteria; phylum Pseudomonadota; class Gammaproteobacteria; order Methylococcales; family Methylomonadaceae; genus Methylovulum. The sequence goes on from CAJAWH010000172.1 coordinate 33,642, forward strand.
TGGGAACCACCCAATACTTTGATACACATGACCCTTTTGGCACCACTGTTATCGGCGACGTCAAGGCTAGTTTGCATCTGAATCATGATTTTTTCCTAGTGTGTAAAGTAAACAGATGCCTTATCTGTTTACACTTTCTAAAATTTGCACGAGCCTAAAGCTTTTATGCTTCGACATTGGTCGGCATGAGGTGATTGACACCAAATCGCCTTCCTGACAAGCATTCAGCTCATCATGCACCATCATCTTGGTGGAACGTTTAATATATTTTCCATAAACAGGATGTTTTACAACCCGCTCAACCAATACTGTTGCTGTTTTGTCCATTTTGTTGCTGACAACACGGCCTGTTATTGTCCTTAACTTTACTTCATTTTCGCTTATCATTGCACGCCAGCCATTTCTCTTAAAATTGTATGGATACGGGCGACATCACGCCTTACGACTTTAATTTGATGTGGCTTAGTCAATTGGCCAGTGCCTTTTTGCATTTTTAAATTAAATTGTTCGCGAGACAAGTCAAGCAGCATTGCTTCTAGTTCTATTTTATTTTTTTGGCGTAAATCACTTGCTTTCATTACATTATTGTCCGAGCAGTAAAAAGTGTTTTCAACGGCAACTTAGCTGAGGCCAATGCGAATGCTTCACGTGCTAATTCTTCGGAAACACCCTGTATTTCATACAACATCGTACCAGGTCTAATTTGAGCAACCCAATATTCTACACTACCTTTACCTTTACCCATACGAACTTCTAAAGGTTTTTTGGTGATAGGCTTATCAGGGAATACGCGTATCCAAATTTTTCCACCACGCTTAACATGACGGGTTATTGCCCTTCTTGCAGCCTCTATCTGGCGTGCAGTCAATCTGCCACGATCGACTGATTTAAGTCCATATTCGCCGAAACTTACTGACGAGCCACGAACGGCTATGCCATTATTTCTGCCTTTGTGTTGCTTACGGAATTTTGTTCTTTTAGGTTGAAGCATGTCTTTGTCCCTTCAACTATTTCTTATTATCTGAGTTCATAGATGCCAAATGTGCATCCATATCGAAAACTTCACCTTTAAATATCCACACTTTAATGCCGATAATACCGTAGGTGGTGTTGGCTTCCGCCGTTGCATAATCAATATCAGCCCGCAACGTATGAAGTGGTACACGACCTTCCCTATACCATTCGGTACGGGCGATTTCTGCACCGTTCAAGCGGCCACCTAAACTGATTTTAATCCCTTCAGCACCTAACCGCATGGTGTTGGTCACTGCTCGTTTCATTGCGCGGCGGTACATAATACGTTTTTCCAATTGTTGGGCAACGCCTTCTGCAACCAAGTATGAATCAAGTTCCGGCTTTCTGATTTCCTCAACATTTAGCTGAACGGGCACACCGATCATTTTGGAGATTTGCTGTCTCAAAATATCGATATCTTCGCCTTTTTTGCCAATCACGATACCTGGACGTGCGGTATGCACGGTTATTTGCGCATTATTGGCTGGCCTGTTGATCTGTATCCGGCTTACGGATGCGTGTGCCAATTTCTTTTTGATAAAATCCCTTACCATAATATCTTGATGCAGGAACAAAGGATAATCATGACTATTTGCGTACCATCTGGAATTCCAATCTTTTACGATGCCTAGCCTTATGCCAATCGGATGTACTTTCTGACCCATTTCCTGCCCCTACAGAGTTTCTTCTACTTTAATTGTAATATGGCAGGTTCTTTTAAGGATGCGGTTACCACGCCCTTTAGCTCTTGCCTTAAACCGTTTCAAGGTTGCCCCTTCGTTAACAAATACTGTCGACACTTTTAAATCATCAATGTCGACACCTTCGTTGTGGTCGGCGTTGGCAACAGCAGACAATAATATTTTTTTGAGTATTGCCCCGCCCTTTTTTGAACTGAACGTCAAAATGTCAAGAGCCTTGTCTACTGGCAAGCCTCTGATCTGATCACCCACTAAACGTGCTTTTTGTGCCGATAGCGGTGCATTGCTTAATTTTGCTGAAATTTCCATAATATTAACAATTACCTGGATTTCTTATCGACCACATGGCCTTTATAGGTACGGGTAGGGGCAAACTCGCCTAATTTATGCCCAATCATGTTTTCAGAAATTAACACGGGTATGTGTAATTTTCCATTATGGACAGCAATCGTTAAGCCTAGCATCTCTGGAAGGATCATTGATCTTCTTGACCATGTTTTAATCGGTTTCCTATTATTGCTGCTAACGGCATCTTCAATTTTTTTAAGAAGATGATGATCAATAAATGGACCTTTTTTAATTGAACGTGGCACTCTAAAACCTCACTATTTCTGCTTACGGCGTCTGACGATCATATTGTCAGTGCGTTTGTTTTTTCTAGTTTTGTATCCTTTTGTCGGCATACCCCATGGCGAAACTGGGTGTCTACCGCCTGAAGTACGACCTTCACCACCACCATGCGGATGGTCAACGGGGTTCATTACCACACCACGAACGGTCGGTCTGATACCACGCCATCTTGAAGCACCGGCCTTTCCAAGCGAAGTCAAGTTATGCTCAGAATTGGAAACCTCGCCAATCACTGCTCGGCAATCTGCCATAACCTTGCGCATTTCTCCGGAACGCAACCTAATTGTGGCATGCATCCCGTCCTTGGCTACTAACTGTGCTGATGTACCGGCACTACGGGCAATTTGTGCGCCCTTGCCTGGCTTCATTTCCACACAATGGATCGTGGTACCCATTGGTATATTCCTGATGGGCATACAATTGCCAGATTTGACTGGCACGGTGTCTGAAGACAAAATTTCTTGCCCTATTTCAAGCCCTTTTGGTGCGATGATATATCTACGCTCACCGTCCTTAAATAAAATGAGCGCAATGTTAGCAGTTCGGTTCGGATCATATTCCAAACGCTCTACAATCGCTGGTATGTCAACTTTATTTCTCTTAAAATCGATAATGCGGTAATGTTGCTTATGTCCACCACCCACATGACGAGTCGTAATGCGTCCGTTGTTGTTACGACCACCTGTTTTACTATTTTTTTCGAGTAGAGGTGCATACGGCTTGCCTTTATGCAAACCATCCGTTTTTACACGTATTACAAACCTCGACCCTGGTGATGTCGGTTTTGATTTTACAATCGCCATGCTATTACCGTTTCCTATTGGCCTTCTTTATTTATTAAACAGCGGAAAATTCTATATCGTGGCCTGGTTTTAATTTAACGTAGGCCTTTTTCCAATCAGATTTATGGTAAACGGAACGGCCGAAGCGCTTTTCTTTACCTTTAACGTTCAAAACATTGACAGAATCAACTTGGACATTAAACATTGCTTCCACCGCTTCTTTTATTTGTACCTTATTTGCGTCTTTTTTGACCTTAAAAACAAAATGCTTGTTTTTTTCAGCTGCAATGGTACATTTTTCAGAAATAACTGGGGCTTCAATAATTGACGCCAATTTATATAGCTTCAGACTCATGCCAGATGCTCCTCAATTTTTTTCAGTGCTTCAGGCGTCATGATCACCTTGTCTGCAGACACCAACGATACTGGGCTTAAGTTGTTAGCCTCAGTAACTTCTACATATGGAATATTCCTCGCCGCTAAAAACAGATTGGGTTCAATGCCATCAACCACAATCAGTATGCGCTTGCCGGATATGTCTTTTAACGTGGCGAGCAATTCTTTTGTTTTAGGTACACTCGGCGTGATTGTCGAAGCTATCACAATCCGGTCTTGTCTTAACAATTCAGACAAAATAGACTTAATGCCAACCCGAAACATTTTTTTGTTTAGTTTCTGCTCGTAATTACGCGGTCTTGCTGCAAAAGTGACCCCACCAGTTCGCCAGATAGGGCTGCGTGTGCTACCTGAACGAGCTTGACCGGTGCCTTTTTGACGCCACGGCTTAGCACCGCCACCGCTCACATCTGAACGGGTTTTCTGCGCTTTAGTGCCTTGTCTTGCGCCAGCCATATAGCGGGTGACCAACTGGTGGATCAAGGTTTCGTTATATGCTTGTCCAAATACCGCTTCGGGTGCTTCCAATGGACTTGCAGTGCCTTGCGTATTTAATGTAGGAATTTCTAAACTCATGCCTTAGCCTTTCTTTTTACTTTTGATGCAGGTCTGATGACCACGTCACTTCCTTTTGATCCAGGTACAGCACCTTTAATCAGTATGAGGTTTCTCTCGGCATCAATGGCTTGTATTTTTAGGTTCTGCACAGTAGTGATTGCAGCCCCCATGTGTCCGGCCATTTTTTTGCCTTTAAATACCCTGCCTGGAGTCTGGTTCATACCAATTGAACCCAGTACACGGTGAGAAAGTGAGTTACCGTGAGTGGCATCTTGCATGTGGAAATTATGCCGCTTGATACCACCGGCAAAGCCTTTACCGATGCTTCTTGCCTGTACATCGACCACTTGGCCTTCGCTAAACACATCGACCGACAAGGCAGAGCCTGTAGTCAAATCATGCCCTTCATTTTCATCCAGCCTAAATTCCCAGAGACCGCGGCCCGCGGTTTCATTAGCAGCCGCATAATGCCCAGCCAAGGCTTTGTTGACTCTTGATGCTTTCACTTCGCCAGCAGTCACTTGGATAGAACGATAACCATCTCGTTCTATGGTTTTTACTTGTGTGACACGGTTTGAGTCAATCTGTAGCACAGTAACCGGCACTGAAGTTCCATCTTCACAAAATACTCTGGTCATTCCACATTTACGACCGATAAGACCTATTGACATCTGCCAATTCCTCTATTAATTCAACTTAATCTGAACATCTACGCCGGCTGCAAGATCAAGCTTCATCAATGCATCAACAGTCTTGTCAGTTGGCTCAACAATATCCAACAGCCGTTTGTAGGTTCTTAATTCATACTGATCGCGTGCATCTTTGTTAACATGCGGCGAAATCAAAATGGTGAAACGCTCTTTTTTAGTAGGCAAGGGAATCGGGCCCTTTATTTGGGCCCCAGTTCTTCTTGCAGTTTCTACTATCTCACTGGCCGATTGGTCAATCAATTTATGATCGAAAGATTTCAAGCGGATCCTGATAGTTTGATTAGACATATTTATTACTCAATAATGGATGCAACAACACCGGCACCGACGGTACGGCCACCTTCGCGGATGGCGAAGCGCAAGCCCTCTTCCATCGCAATCGGTGAGATCAGCTTGACGGTCACGGAGATGTTGTCGCCGGGCATGACCATTTCCACG
>CAJAWH010000173.1 GCA_903945605.1 uncultured Methylococcaceae bacterium
CATCAACACCAAGATGCCCAATTAGTTTTTGAAAAAATTCTTTATCATTTTTCCCTTCAACTAAAATAGCAGTTTTTACCACCCGCGCACCTCGCGTTCTTGTTCAATGCTGTCCAACAACATGTCATAATTCCGAGTCAGTGCTTTGATTTGTTGCTTGTTATCTTTAACCAGGGTGATATAGCTAATATCCCGTTCATCCAGCTTTTTAGCCACACGGGCAAACGATTCCAGCATTTCTTTGGAATGGGTCACTGCAAACAGTTGGCAATGGGTCTGTTTGGAGAGTGTCAAAATCAGCTCCCATAAGCGGTCCAGTTGCGTATAGTGGATGCCATTATCAATTTCATCAACAAACAAATAACCATCCTTACACGCAAACAATGCACAGATGATGGAAATATAATGGCGCAAGCCGTCGCCTAACTCGACCAGGTCGCGGTATTCACCGTTAATTTTACATTGTGGCTTATTGCCTATAACCTTGAAGCTTTCAATGCTTTCGTCAAATTCTTTGATAAATGCATTCAGGTTAGCTTCTTGGTCATCTTTTTGGATGGCTCGATAGGCAGATGTTAATTCATTGTCAGTCCAGCCAAAATTATCAATAAATTTAATATTATTAATCTGTTCTACAATAATAGAAAGTTCATTTGCATTTATTTCTTTATCAATTATTTCTTTTGATTTGTGAATAATTCGAAAAGTATATTTTTTTGTAGCATCTACTTCTGATCTTATGAATTCTGTAAAAAGTAAGTTAGACGCTGCTTGGTAGGTTTGTGTACCATCTAAAAAATAAACTAAATTATCAACTGGATTCCCAACTATATTCAAACATTCTCGTGCATATTTGATATTAATGATAGCAGTTATCATTGAATTGATGCTTTTTGAATGAACATGGATATAGCAAGCTTCCATTAGTGCTGTTTTTCCAATATTATTTTTACCACCTATCAAATTGACACGGCTTAAGCTTGACATCCCAAAATGAAAATAATTAAAACATTTAAATCGAGTTATTTGTATTTCCGTTAAAAAATGTTTATTCATCTTAGAGATTTCCTTGGCTAACACTATAAAAGCGGCTAAAAGTGGCGGGCTTTACAATCAGACATGCTGCAAAACCCCAGCCACTTGTCTTTAGCCGCCAATAACAGTCGCAATAACCCCGACAATCTCTTCAACCGATGCCTGAGTCAAATAAGGGCAAATCGGCAGGGAAAAGCAGTTTGCGGCTACTGATTCGGTCACCGGCAGGGTCAAACCTGCACATTCTGTTTTAAAGGCATTTTGTTGGTGCAAGGGTACGGGGTAGTAGACGGCACAGGCAATTTGCCGATCTTGCAGGGCTTTCATGATGTCGTCGCGGCGTTCCGACAGCAAAGTGTATTGATGGTAGACATGCACGCCCCAGTTATCTTCATAAGGGGTGATGATGGGCAAATCGGCCATCAGTTCAGAATACCAATGCGCCACTTGTTGGCGGCCTTGGTTATACTGGTCAATGCGTTTCAGTTTGGCGCGCAGGATCACCGCTTGCATTTCATCCAGACGGCTGTTGTAGCCGATGATGTCATGGTAATAACGGACACTGGAACCGTGGTTACGCAATTGCTTGAGTAATGCCGCTGACTCGTCCGATTGGGTGACCACCAAGCCGCCATCACCAAACGCGCCCAAATTTTTGCTGGGGAAAAAGCTGAATCCGGCTGAATGGCCCATGGAGCCGGTTTGTTTGCCGTTAACGCTGGCACCAAAAGACTGGGCGCAGTCTTCTATTAATTTTAGGTGGTTGGTTTGGCAAATTTGGCTGATCTGTTCCATGTCGGCAGGTTGACCAAACAGATGCACCGGCATCACCGCTTTGGTTTTGGGCGTGATGGCCTTAATAATGGCTTCCGGGCTAATATTGAATGAACGCGGGTCAATATCAACAAACACCGGCACCGCGCCTATATATTTGATGGCTTCGGCAGTGGCGATAAAGGTGAACGGCGTGGTGATCACTTCATCACCCGCGCCAATGCCTTCCGCCAGCAGTGCCAAATGCAGGGCATCAGTGCCGGAGGCCACACCGATAGCATGTTTAACCCCTAAATAAGCGGCACATTCCTGTTCAAAGGCTTGCACGTTGGGGCCTAGAATAAATGAGCAATTTTCTATCGTTTGTGCCAAGCCCTGTTCTATTTCATCTTTTATTTCAGCGTATTGGGCTTTTAGGTTGACCATCGGTATCATATTTTTTCCTTATTGCTACATTATCATTTAATAGGTATGTCGTGCGCTTAACAGAAAGCGGGGGCAACTCCGAAGTGCAATCCCGGTAATCATGCGGCTGCTAGGCCATCTCCGGCAAACTTGCCGTTTCGGCGATGATGGTGCAGGGGTCATCAATGCTGACATAGTTTCTGATCTGTCCACGTCAAACCTTTGCCCTAATAACGCTTTTTTCGCTTCTTATGGGCCTAATCTCAAGTGCGTGTACAACTGATCTCCATGATGCTTGTCCGTCCAGACAGGCTGGTAAATGCGCTTGCACTTCGGAGTTGAATCCGCGTTATATTATCGCATTACCCGCTATGATTCACATAGCACCCAGATAAGTTACCCCCCAGGCCGAGGCCACCACTCCAAGCTTGCCTTGCCCACTTAACAGCATTGATTGGCTGACCCGTAACCAACACGCCGCTGATTATGGCAACACGCTATGATTTATTGAAAGAAAAGGATTAATTGTGGTTGCCTTGTGTGTGCTGAAATAGCCAGTAGGATAACTGGCACACCAAAATGCAAGGAATGGCGGCAACCGGTGCAGGTAAAATAGCCGCTGTGATAAGCTAGCAGCCCGACAACAAACATTCACAAGATATTGATATGAAAA
>CAJAWH010000174.1 GCA_903945605.1 uncultured Methylococcaceae bacterium
CTCAGCGTCAGTAGCAAAGTGCCGTCGGCGGAGAACTCTTCCACGGTGCCGCTGACGTTGGCGTTCATCACGAACACGTCGCCGTGGCTGTCCACCGCCACGCCGTATGAATTGCTGATCCCGTTGCTCAGCGTCTGCAGCAGCGTGCCGTTGGCGGAGAACTCTAACACGGTATTATTGTTCGTCACGAACACATCACCGTTGTTGTCCACCGCTACGCGGGCTGGAGTGGTCGCGTCGCTCAACGTCCGCAGCAGGGTGCCGTTGGCGGAGAGTTCTTCTATACTGCCGTTAACGTGTTTATGATTGGAGAAATGCCCCTGATTCACCACAAACACGTCGCCTTGGCTGTCCACCGCTACACTGCCTGGGTCGCTGACCCCAACACTCAGCGTCTGCAGTAGCACATAGGGGTACAGCCCGCCGCTGACGGTGACCGCTTGCCCGCTGATGGCAGTGGCGTTGGTGTCCCAACCCGCCGTGGCGGACAGGGTGTAGGCGGTGCCGTCTAAGGCGCTGTTGCCGTTGTAGTTGAGCAGGTTGTCCACGGCCTGTTGGTCGGCGGCGTTCAGTTGCAGGGTGACGCCGCTGCTAGTGGCGCTGCCGGTCACCACACTGCCGCCGGTGAGGGTGTAGCTGGCACCGCCTGCGCCGGTGAGGGTGAAGTCAGTCGGCACATAACCGCTGGCGCTGGCGATCAAGTGGTTGCCGACCAGGGTTAGCTGCCCGGTGGCGGCATTGTAGCTGACACCGCTGACGGCCTCTGGCGGCACGCCGCTGGCGCTGACCGCTTGGCTGGTGATGGCGTTGGCACCGGTGTCCCAACCGGCGCTGGCGGTCAGGGTGTAGGCGGTGCCGTCTCCGGCTCTGTTGCCGTTGAGGTCGAGCAGGGCGGCGAGGGCCGTTTGGTCGGTGGCGCTCAGTTGCAGGGTGACACCGCTGCTGCTGGCGCTGCCGGCCACCACGCCGCCGCCGGTGAGGGTGTAGCGAGCGCCGCCTTCGCCGGTCAGGGTGAAGTCAGTCAGCACATAACCGCTGGCACTGGCAATCAGGTGGTTGCCGGCCAAGGCCAGTTGGCCGGTGGCGGCGTTGTAGCTGGCGCCGCTGACGGTCTCTGGCGGCACGCCGCTGACGGCGACCGCTTGGCTGGCGATGGCGGTGGCTTTGGTGTCCCAGCCGGCGCTGGCGGACAGGTGGTAGGCGGTGCCGTCTCCGGCGGCGGTGCCGTTGAGGTCGAGCAGGGCGGCGATTGCCGTTTGGTCGGCGGAGTTCAGTTGCAAGGTGACGCCGCTGCTGGTGGGGCTGCCGACCACGCTGCCGCCGGTGAGGGTGTAGCGGGCGCCGCCTTCGCCGGTCAGGGTGAAGTGGCTGGGGGCGTAGCCGGTGGCGCTGGTGGTCAGGTATTTGCCAGCCAGGGCCAGCTGGCCGGTGGCGGCGTTGTAGCTGGCGGCGTTGATGCCGGGCAGGATGCTGACGTTTTTGGCACTGACGGCGGCGCCGACGTCGCTGTCCCAGCCGGCGCTGTAGCCCAAATGGACGCTTTTGGCCCCGGCAAGCAGGTTGTTGACGGTGGTTTGGTCGGCGGCGGACAGGGTGATGTCGAAGCCGCTGCCGGTCAGCTGGCTGACGCTGTCGCTGCTGTTGAATTGGAACAGGTTTTGGAAGCTGAAATCGCTGAGCTGGATGCCAGTGCTGGCACCAAGATTGGACAGTTGACGGCCGCTGATGGTGAACTCGCCGGTGGCTGGTGTGTAAACAATGCTGCCTATAGTCGGTGCATTAAAGCCTGTGACGGTGACCGCGTCGGTGCTGATGGCCGCCGCGCCGGTGTCCCAACCTGCCGTTGCGCTGAGGTTGTAGGTGGTGCTGGCGTCGTTGGCGACCGTGCCGTCTTTGTTGAGCAGGCCGTCAACCGCCAGTTGGTCGGCGGCGGTCAGGGTGATCTTGGCACTGCTGCCTGTCAGGCTGCCGGCCACCAGCTTGCCGCCGGTCAGGGTGTAGCTGTTCCCGCCTTCGCCGGTCAGGGTCAGGTCGGTGGCGGTGTAGTCACTCGCCGTGGTGGTCAGGTTTGTACCCATCAGGGTCAACACGCCGGTGGCAGGGTCGTACACGCTTCTGGTAACGGTGGGGGCGATTGTTGTCATGGTTTTTTATTTGGGGTTGATTTCAGATAAGACCGTTAAATGAGGCCGGCGGATTTGCAAATGACTTTTTGCAAGTTTCTAATAGTAGCAACAATAAAAACAAAAATAAAAATAAAAAAACAATAACTAGCCTAGGGTATTTGGCAGGCGGGCGGCACATGCCAGGCAACAGTCGGGAAATGCTAATTTTTGGCCTGGGTTTTCGGGGGGCGGGGGGCTTCGGCTACGCATAGCCAACGGGGGATGGCTTGGTGATGGCAAATATTAGGTGATATGCCGCACTGCACTCAGTGATTCAACACACTTTAACCAAAACAGCAGCCAACAATCTTATTAAAACAGACAGTTACTGTTTTTCAGCAAGCAAAACCCCATTATAAAGCAAATAGCTTGCCAATTTTCGCTACATTTTGTCACGCGGCAATATGACACATTTGCAAACCTTGGGGCGGGCAGTAAACTTACCTCGCTGTTATTGGGTTGGCAGACTTGATGACAGCGCAGATCCTTCCTCTCTGATGCGGGTGGCGATGTTACCCGCATCCTTTTTTGCTCGGGTTGTCTATGAAACGCAGTAACGCTTCTTATAAAAACGCCATTAACCAAGCCAATCTCCAAGAATTGTTCCGCAAAACGGCAATTCATGAGGCGGGACATGCAGTGGGCATTTACTTGGGCAATCAGACCAAGCAATTGCCGCCTGTGTATTTTAAGATTGTCGTCCGGCAGAGCGCCAAACGCCCCCAAACGGATGCCTTTTTAATGCAGCGTGAAGCGGGCACTTTCGCCAAAATAGAAGGGGGGCGGATAATCCATAGCTTGCCACCGTGTTATGCGGAAGCGGTCAAGGGCTTTTCACCAGCCCAACAACAGGCTTACCAAAAAGCGTTTGAAGCGGATATGGTCAATTTTTTAATGGGGTCGATGGCGGAAGCGCACTATGTTGCTTTGCGTGATGGCAATCTGTTCCATCCCAGTTTGGTGTCATTGACCACTTTGGGCTATTGCGGCGGTTTGAGTGATTTGGCGGTGATTGACGAGTATTTGGAGTGTTGGCTGGAAGACCCGGCACAACGGCAGCAAAAAATAGCCGATTTGATATTGGAAGCGTTCCATTTTGTCAGCGCCCCTAGTTTTTGGTTTGCCATCAACACGCTGGCCCATTATATCTTGACCAGCCAGAAAGATTATATTGATTGCGAGGAAGCCATCACAGTGATTGAAAGCGGCTTGTTGGCCACCCGTAAGACCGGCTGGGCGTAATTGGTTTAACGGCTGCCAAAAATGGCGGTGCCTATCCTGACCAGTGTTGAACCTTCGGCGATTGCCGCTTGCAGGTCATCACTCATGCCAAAAGAAAAGGTGTCTAAAGCAGCCCCCCCCTCCCCTATTTGCTGTACAGCGTCATAAAGCCGCCGGTAAGGCAAGCGTTGCTTGGCAAAATCTTGCTCTGGCGCGGGAATGGCCATCACCCCACGCAATTTGAGGCGCGGCAGTTCCATGACTTGTCTGCACACCTCACCCAGTTCACTTAATGCCATGCCGGATTTGCTGGGTTCGTCGCTGATATTCACTTGCAGGCACAAGTTGAGCGGCGGTAAACAGTCGGGCCGTTGCTCGCTTAGCCGTTTGGCAATCTTGATGTTTTCCACGCTATGCACCCAATCAAAATGCTGGGCAATCAGCTTGGTTTTGTTGGATTGTAGGGGGCCGATAAAATGCCAGCAAATAGCATAAGCGCCTAATTGTTGCTGCTTAGCCAGTGCTTCTTGGCAATAATTCTCGCCAAAGTGCCGTTGTCCCGCCTGATAGGCCAACGCTATGGCACTGGCGGGTTTGGTTTTGCTGACCGCCAACAGTTCCACCGTGCCGGATGGCCTATTAAAGTCGGCTTCTGCTTGGCGTATTTGCTGGCGTACGTTGTTAAGGCGGGATGTTAGGGTCATGTCATTGTAGGAATCAATTGCAGGATACTGTCAGATAATACCATTAAAAATACCTACTGATTGATCGGGCATATTCAACGCATGTCGGCTATGCATAAGCCGGTGCACTTTGGCGGAACGTAGCCAAAAGCATGTTAGTTGAACTTAAGCAAAAGCGCGTTGGCTGAGCGTAGTCGAAGCCCTGCAACCATTGCATGTATGTTTGCAATGCCCTCCCGACTAAACCCAGGGAATACACGGCGGGAACACACGGCTTGCTCTGGCTAACATCGGTTATTTAGCAAAATTGCCAAAGCCGCTTAAGTGATTAGGCAAATCAAGGTAAAATATCAACCCTATCAATTATCAACTGTATTAGGAAGCATGACTACCCCAAGCGCACTTTTTCAATCTGACTTACCTTCTTTAACACTGATCGCCCGTGGCAAAGTGCGCGACATTTATGCTGTTGATGAAGCCCATATCCTTATTGTCACCACCGACCGGCTATCGGCTTTCGATGTGGTGTTGCCCGACCCGATACCGGGCAAAGGGAAGGTGCTGACAGCAGTGTCCAATTTCTGGTTTGCAAAATTGCAGCATATTATACCCAATCACCTGACCGATATAACTTTGGAGCAAGTGTTGCCTGACCCTGTCGAGCGGGCGCAAATTGAAGGCAGGGCTATTGTGGTCAAGGTTTTGCAGCCCCTGCCGGTTGAAGCGATTGTGCGCGGTTACCTGATTGGCTCAGGTTGGAAAGATTACCAGCAAACCGGCAGTGTGTGCGGTATCCGCTTGCCGGAGGGCTTACAACAGGCCCAACAACTGCCAGAAGCCATTTATACCCCCTCCACCAAAGCAGCAGTGGGCTTGCATGATGAAAATGTATCGTTCGCGCGGACGGTTGAATTGATGGGGCAGTCACTTGCGGAACAAGTGCGTGATGCCAGCCTGAGGTTGTACCAAGAAGCGGCGGCTTATGCCAAACAGCGGGGCATTATTATTGCCGACACCAAGTTTGAATTTGGTGTCGATGCACAAGGCGTATTGCATTTAATAGATGAAGCATTAACACCGGATTCTTCGCGGTTCTGGCCTGCTGACCAGTATCAAGTAGGCATCAGCCCGCCGAGTTTTGACAAACAATATATCCGTGATTATCTGGAAAGCTTGGACTGGAACAAAACCGCCCCGGGCCCGCACATTCCCGTTGAAGTGGCCGAATACTGCGCGGCTAAATATCTTGAGGCGGAGGCTCGGCTAACACAAGGCTAGCTAAAGTGGGCGGGTGTGCAACAGCCGGTGTTGACGGCAAGTTGTGTTGGGTATGGCTAACCAGGGGGCAGAGTTGCCCAGCCTTGATGTGCCTTAGTTAGCATCAAGCTTACAAAAACTATTTGACGGCGCGAGGCATCATAATCTGGTGGACTTTAGCCCCCTATGCCCCTCACTAACCCACCGCAAAGCTTTCGCCACAACCACAAGTGCCTTTGACATTGGGGTTGTCAAATTTGAAGGCTTCGTTGATGCCTTCGCGGCGGTAATCCAATTGGATGCCTTCCAGGAACGGCAAATCGGTGGCGGCAACCACGACTTTTACGCCAAACGCTTCAAACACGGCATCATCATCATCCAGCTGGTCGGCATAATCCAACACATAGGCATAGCCGGAACAACCGGATTTTTTGACAGCAAGTTTCAGGCCAATGCCCTTGCCACGTTTTTGTAATTGTTTTTCGATTTGTTTGGCTGCGCTTTCAGTAAGGTTGACGGACATAATGGCCTCTTTAAATCAGGTTAAATCAAAGTTTTTAAACAATGGATAAAAGCAACGATATCCGCCTCGCTATTGGCTTTGCCCAAGCTGACACGGACAGCTGTCTTGGCTTGTTCCGGGGCAACGCCCATAGCCACCAGCACAGGGCTGGGTTCGCTGCCGCCACTGGCACAGGCGGAGCCGCTGGATACTGCTATGCCGTGCTTGTCCAGATTCATCAACAGCATTTCCCCGTCAATACCGGCAATGCCAAATTGCACGGTATTGGGCAAACGCGGGGTGTGTTCGGCAAAAATGGTCAGCCCCGGCACGGTTTTTAAACCTTGCTCCAAAGCTGCCTTAAGCCGTGCAAGATGCCGACGGTTGTCATCCAGTTCCGCCAAGGCCAGCTCGGCGGCTTTGCCGAAGCCAACAATGGCGGCGACGTTTTCAGTCCCTGCGCGGTGGCCTTGTTCTTGCCCGCCCCCCATCAACAGCGGGGTTATCGGTGTGCCTTTGTCGTACACCAAAGCCCCGCAGCCTTTGGGGCCGTATATCTTATGGCTGGACAGGCTCATCATGTGCACAGCTAGCTCAGTGAATGCCACGGGTATTTTGCCTAACGCTTGCACGGCATCGGTATGGACGATACTACCATCCGCGCGTAAAGCATGGGCATATTGGCGCACATCCTCTAGCGTGCCGGTTTCGTTGTTGGCCCGCATGATTGAGACAAACTCGGGCCTAAACGCTTTAAGCTTGGCTAGGGTATCTGGGGGCAACAGGCCGTTGCCGCCCACGTCCAGCTTGAGCCACTGGCAGCCTTGGCTTTGCAAGCGCACCGCTTGTTGCAGCACTGAAGGGTGTTCGATGCCGGATAGGGCAAAACGCGCACCTGGTTTAAGCCCGGCAAAAGCCAAGTGGTTGGCTTCGGTGCCGCCGCTGGTGAAAATAACTTGCCCCGCAGCGGCACCCACCAAGGTGGCAACCTGCTCGCGGGCACAATCTATGGCTGTCCTGGCTATGCGGCCTAGCCGGTAAAGGCTGGACGGATTGCCATAGAGACCCTGCAGGTAAGGCAACATGGCCGCCAACACCCGTTCATCCAGCGGGGTGGTGGCGTTATGGTCAAAATGGCTCATTCATGGTCAATGCCATTTCAGGATGGCGGTGCACTTCAATGACGTGTTGCGCTTCGTTGTCCTGACGTTGTGCGGTTTCCCTGACCCCATTCTTTTCCAAAAGCTCCGCCAAGGTGATTTTATTAAGGTATTCGTAAATTTGCTCGCCCAGGCCCATCCATAGCTCATGGGTCAAACAGGCATGATGTTTTTGGCAATTGCCTTCGCCACCGCATTTGGTGGGGTCGATAGATTCATCAACCGCGCGTATAATTTCGGCAACATTGATTTCGCTGGTTTTGCGGCATAGCTTGTAGCCACCACCGGGGCCACGCACACCTTTGACCATGCCAGCACGGCGCAGACGCGCAAAAAGCTGTTCCAGATAAGACAGGGAAATGGTTTGGCGTGTGGCAATGTCGGTTAAGGTGACAGGTTTTTTTTGGCTATGGTAAGCCAAGTCCAGCATAGCAGTGACGGCGTAACGGCCTTTAGTGGTTAAGCGCATGGTATAGGTCTCCAAAATGTACTGATAGATGTGGATTACTATACTTAACCAAGCAGTTTAGTCAACTAATAAAACTTATAAAAGCTAAGCTTTTAAGCGATTGGGGATAATTGGTCGTCATGCCCTAGGTGACCGTGCCTTTTTTGGCCCATGTGGCGGCCAGCCTAGAACTGCTAAAGTGCTTTGGCCGCCAACGGGTTAGATGTGCTAGGGGGTTATTCTTTGGTCCATTTGGCTGCCAATTGGCCGGACAACTGACCAAAATAAGTGCCGATGACAATGGATAAAGAAATGACCACCAACGGGTTGTCCAGTGACACACCCAACAAAACTTCTTTATTCAGCTTGTCAGCCGTTTGCAGCAAATAAGCAAAGGTTGATGAATAGCCCAACACGCTGGCAGGAATGGCTGCCAATTGTGGGATGCTGGCCGCCAAGCACAACACCACAACCGATACGGCAACGGTGATGGCTGCCATCAACGGGAAGCCTAAAGTGGCTTCAGGTGAAATTTCAGTCAGCAAAATGGCGGTTATCCAAGCCATGAACACGCCGAAAATACCGCAAACGATAGTGTTGACCAACGCTTCTTTAGTGGCGCCCAAGAAAAAATAAGCCGCCCAAGCGATGGTTGCCGCCCAAATGAAAAATAGGCCGTTAGCCGGGCCGACCGCCAAGAAGGTGGCCAAGCCTGACAAACTGCCGATACTCAAAGACAGCGCTGTTAATTTGTTCATTATTTTTCTCCATTGTGACACCTCATTGGTAAAATTGCCGCGCTTTGCATTGAGGTGGGGCTGCAAAGCGCGGTGTTTGGGTTTATGAAGCCCCGCAACGGGCTTCAGGGCGATTTTGGGCAGGCGGCAGCCCAGACCCGCGCTGCCACACGACAAAATGGCATCATAAAAATATACCGGATTGTTATGATTGTTCTATTATTGCCATTCTATTGGCACTTCCTTTTCAATTTACAAAAATACTATGGATCTGATTCTAGCACTTAAAGCACTTATTCTGGGCATTGTTGAAGGCTTGACCGAGTTTTTGCCCATTTCCAGCACCGGCCATTTGATTCTTGTGGGTGACTTATTGCACTTCAATGATGAAAAAGGCAAGGTTTTCGAACTTGTCATACAGGTTGGGGCAATTTTAGCGGTTTGTTGGGAATACCGCAGAAAAATTACATCGGTGCTGGTAGGGTTGCCTACCCAACCCCAAGCCCGCAAATTTGCGCTGAACCTGATGATTGCCTTTATGCCGCTTGCCGTGCTGGGCCTATTGTTCGGCAAAATCATAAAGGCTGAACTGTTCAAGCCCTTGCCGGTGGCACTGGCATTTATTGTGGGTGCTTTTGTGATTATTTGGGCGGAAAAGCGCGAACATAAAATACGTATTCATGAAGTGGATGATCTGACCCCTTTGGATGCCCTAAAATTAGGTCTGGCGCAGGCATGTGCGCTTATTCCCGGCATGTCCCGCTCCGGCTCAACCATTATTGGCGGCTTGTTGTTTGGCTTGTCCAGAAAAGCCGCGACTGAGTTTTCCTTTTTTCTCGCCATACCCACCTTAGTGGTTGCCAGCCTGTACGATTTGTACAAACACCGTGAATTGCTGGCGTTGGCAACGGACGCGCCTTACTTTGCGGTGGGCCTGGTGGCTGCCTTTATCAGTGCATTATTGGCCATCAAGGGTTTGCTGCGCTATATCAGCCAGCATAATTTTATCGTGTTTGCATGGTACAGGATTGTGTTCGGGCTGTTAGTATTGGCCACTGCGTACAGTGGTCTGGTGCAATGGACGGCAGGCTGATTGGTTTTTCCAACACATTTAAGGATTACACGACCCCATGAAAGTTAACAAGCCCACTATTAGCCGTCGCGGCATTTACCTTTTGCCCAATTTGTTCACCACCGGCGCCCTATTTTCAGGGTTTTATGCCATCACTGCAGCCATAGGCGGGGTTTATGAAACTGCCGCCATTGCCATTTTTGTGGCGATGATATTGGATGGCCTGGATGGTCGGGTGGCACGTCTGACCAACACCCAAAGCGAGTTTGGCGCCCAATACGATAGCCTTTCGGATATGGTGGCCTTTGGTGTCGCACCGGCACTGGTGATGTACTTGTGGGCTTTTGGCAGCTTGGGCAAGCTGGGCTTGTTTGCGGCCTTTGTCCATACCGCTGGGGCGGCGCTCAGGTTGGCCCGCTTCAACACGCAAATTGAGACAGCGGACAAACGTTATTTTCAAGGTTTGGCAAGCCCCGCCGCCGCCGCCCTGTTGTCCGGCTTTGTGTGGATTTGCTTGGAGCATGGCTATGATGTCAATATGCTGAAATATGTTGCCGCCATGCTGACCATCACCACCGGTTTGTTGATGGTCAGCAATTTCCGCTATGCCAGTTTCAAGCACATTGACTTTCGGGGCAGGATGCCTTTTTTTGCCTCCATTGCCATTATGCTGGGCATTGCCTTTGTTATGGCGCAACCGCAAACTATGCTGTTTGTATTGTTTTTGGGTTATGCCATTTCCGGCCCTGTGATCACCTTGGTGGGGCGTAAACGCAAATTGCAAGGCCGCAAAGCTTAAAATCTGCTTGAGGCTAAAACCGCTATCAGGTATAGTCAGGGTTATGATAAATATCAGCATCTTCCATCGTCCCTTTCCAGCCAGCCTAGCCGGTGCAGCCGCTGTTTTGCATTTGGCATTAGGCATGTCCCTTGGCTGCCTGCCCTGCTGGGCAGACAGCTAACCGAAGTAACGCACAAACCCCACCTTTTTTTCTGTCAGCCTTAGCGTTGATGGGTGCATTGACATGGAATTTTTATGAAAGACCGATTAGTAATATTTGACACCACCATGCGCGATGGCGAGCAAAGCCCCGGCGCATCCATGACCCGCGATGAAAAAATCCGCATAGGCAAAGCCTTGGAGCGGTTGAAAGTGGATGTCATTGAAGCGGGTTTTCCGGCTGCCAGCCCGGGGGATTTTGAATCCGTGCAGGCGGTTGCCAGAGTGATCAAAGACAGTACGGTATGCGGTTTGGCACGGGCATTGGACAATGATATTGATCGGGCAGGGGAAGCGCTGAAAGGTGCGGCACGGTCACGCATCCATACCTTTATTGCCACCTCGCCCATCCACATGCAGATGAAGCTCAACATGACCCCTGAGCAAGTCATTGAACATGCCGTACGGGCCGTCAAACGCGCCCGTCAGTTCACGGATGATGTGGAATTCTCGCCCGAAGACGCGGGCCGTTCTGATGAAGACTTTTTGTGCCGCGTGCTTGAAGCGGTCATTAATGCGGGTGCCACTACCCTGAATATCCCCGATACCGTCGGTTACAGCATCCCGCAACAGTTTGGCGCCACCATAGCCAATCTAATGGCGCGTATCCCTAACGCCGATAAAGCCATTTTTTCGGTGCATTGCCATAACGACTTAGGTTTGGCGGTCGCCAATTCCTTGTCGGCGGTGATGAACGGTGCCCGGCAGGTGGAATGCACTATCAATGGCTTGGGCGAACGGGCCGGCAACGCCTCATTGGAAGAAGTGGTGATGGCGGTGAAAACCCGTCATGATGTGTTTAATTGCCAAACGCGCATCGACACCCGCGAAATCTTGACCTGTTCCAAACTGGTTTCGACCATCACTGGTTTTCCGGTACAGCCCAATAAGGCGATTGTCGGTGCCAACGCTTTCGCACATGAGGCGGGCATCCATCAGGACGGTGTGTTAAAAAGCCGTGAGACTTACGAAATCATGCGTGCCGAAGATGTCGGCTGGTCGGCAAACCGCATGGTGTTGGGCAAACACTCCGGGCGCAATGCCTTTAAAAGCCGGATGACCCAATTGGGCTTTGAGTTTGCCTCGGAAGCGGAATTGAACGATGCTTTTGCACGGTTTAAGCAATTGGCCGACAAAAAACACGAAATTTTTGATGAGGATTTGCAAGCGATCATTTCCGAAGTGGATTTGGCCTCGGAAGAGGAGCAAATCAAATTGATTGCCTTAAAAGTCTGTTCCGAAACCGGCGAAATCCCTACTGCCACGGTCACCTTGCAATGGCATAACCAAGAGGTTATTGACAGCTCCACTGGCGGCGGCGCGGTTGATGCCAGCTTGAAAGCCATTGAGAAAATAGTGCAGACTGAGGCCACTTTGGCGTTGTATTCGGTCAACAACATCACCAACGGCACTGATGCCCAAGGCGAAGTGACCGTGCGTCTGGAAAAAGCCGGCAGGATAGTGAATGGCTTGGGTGCGGACACCGATATTGTCATTGCTTCGGCAAAAGCCTATATCAACGCGGTCAACAAACTGCAAAGCCCCGACCAACGTCGGCATCCGCAAAAAGGTGATGTATAAGCCCGATGCTGGATAACGCGCTGCGCCTGCAATACCTGCATGCCTTGGGTATCGACGTTTGGATACCCAAGGCTAATAATGTACAGCCGCCGTGCGTGATGGCGAATGAAACGCCAATCCTTGCACCGGCATTGGCGACGGAAACAGCAACGGGCGACTGGCAAGCTTTGGAAACGGCAGTTGCCGGATGCACCCGCTGCGGCTTATGCAGCACCCGCAACCAGACCGTGTTCGGTACTGGCGACCGTCAGGCGGACTGGTTGTTTATCGGCGAAGGGCCGGGGCAGCATGAAGATGAACAGGGCAAGCCTTTTGTCGGCAACGCGGGGCAATTGCTCACTGAGATGATCCGTGCCATTGGATTGTCCCGCGATGCCGTTTTTATCACCAATATGGTCAAATGCCGGCCACCCGGTAACCGCGACCCGCACAGTGATGAAATAGCCAGCTGCCATCCCTATCTGCAACAGCAAATAAACCTGATACAGCCTAAAATCATTGTCGCTTTAGGCCGTGTCGCCGCACAAAAACTACTGAAAACTGAGGCTTCGCTTGCCCAACTGAGGGGCAAAGCCCATGATTTTTCAGGCATCCCGCTGGTGGTGGTGTACCATCCCGCTTATCTGCTCCGATCATTGCTGGAAAAACGCAAAGCTTGGCAGGATTTGCAATTTGCCATGGGCTTATGTAGCCGCTTATAACCTTAGGATTTTCGGGAAAATGGCTCGCGCATCAAAACCATTTATGCTGCGCTTTTTTCCAATCATTTCTGCCTATCTTTTAAGATAAACACCGTCTTACTACCGCTGTCTTTTTTTGGCGCCGCTATATAACCAAGCAAACCATCGGGCTGTAGCTGGGGCTTCGATTACGCTCAGCCAACGTGCTGCGTAACATCAGTTAATCAGGTATAATGTCAAGCAAAACCACCCAATTAACGTATAGACCCGCTAAAGCATGAAGAAACTGCTCTTCCAATTTGACACTGACTTCCATCCTTCTGTTTTTGATACGGTGGTTGGCTATGATGGCGGTGCCGACCATGTTATCGGTTACGGCGGTTTGACACCGGACACCATCAAGCCACTGGTTGAAGGCGCTATTTTTACCCGCCCCCCGAAAGACAAAAAAAACACCGCCATTTTCGTCGGTGGCAGCAATATGCAGGCCGGACAACAATTGTTTGCTGCCGTGCAAAGCCATTTTTTCCCGGGCTTTCAGGTCTCGGTGATGCTTGACAGCAATGGCAGCAACACCACAGCAGCGGCGGCGGTTGCCAAGCTGGCCAGCAGCGGTGTTTTGCAAGGCAAAAAGGCGGTTGTTTTGGCAGGCACCGGACCGGTGGGGCAACGCGCTGCAGTCATGTTGGCTTTGGAAGGTGCACAAGTGTCGATCACAGGCCGCAATCTTGCCAAAACAAACGATGCCTGCGACCTTATGAAAGCCCGCTTTGGCGTTGACCTGACAGCGGTTGAGGCGTTTGACCATGCCGCCCGTGCCGATGCGATTGCCGATGCCCAAATTGTCATTGCCGCCGGGGCTGCCGGTGTGGAATTATTATCTGAACAACACTGGCGCGACAATGCCGCATTGGAGATGATCGCCGATGCCAATGCCACCCCGCCATTGGGGATAGGTGGCACGGATATGATGGACAAAGGCGTGGCACGGCACTGCAAAATTATCTGGGGTGCCATTGGTTTTGGTGCCTTAAAACTCGCTTTGCACCGCGCATGTGTCGCCAAACTGTTTGAGGACAATAAATTGGTGTTGGATGCTGAAAACATCTTCGCCCTTGCCAAGCTTATGGCTTAAGCAACTTGATGGCCCATCCTGATCTGCTGGCAGCCCGAAGCAACGCACAAAACTTGTTCCAAGCGGGCATTGCCGCCGCCGACCCCTATCTGGCTGTCAAGCATTATCTGTCTGTATCAGGACAAGGTTTAGCAATCTTATTGGAGGATGGCATCCAAACACGCACCGGAATTTGGTCGAGAATCCACCTGATTGCTTTTGGCAAGGCGGCCTGTGCGATGGCAAAGGCGGCGCAGGAAGTGTTGCCCGCGCATTTGTTAGCCAGCAAAGCGCTGGTGGTCACCAACTATGATAATGTAAGCCCGATAGACAATATCGATGTGTTGGGGGCGGGGCATCCGTTACCCGACAGCAACGGCCTACTGGCTGCACAACGCATTGCCGAACAAGCCCGACTGGCGCAAGCAAACGAATTGGTGCTGGTGTTGGTTAGTGGCGGCGGTTCGGCGCTTATCCCCTACCCTGTTGCGGGCATCAGCTTGCAAGATAAGATAGACACCACCGGACTATTGCTGGCTTCAGGGGCGACTATCAATGAAATCAATTGTGTACGCAAGCATCTGTCGCAACTGAAAGGCGGCGGTCTGGCATGGTTGATTGCTCCGGCGGATTGCCACGCGCTGATCTTATCGGATGTGCTGGGTGACGATTTGAGTGCCATTGCCAGTGGCCCCACAGTACCGGATAGTACAACTTATGCCGATGCCGTGGCACTGCTGACTGACAAAAAACTCTGGCAGCGGTTGCCCATAACCGTGCAAAAACATTTACAGCAAGGTGCAGAAGGCCGTCTGGACGAAACGCCTAAACCCGCTGCCCCACTGTTCAGCAACACCGGCCATACCTTGATTGGCAGCAATGGCATTAGCCTGAAAGCCGTGCATCAAGCGGCCTTGACACTGGGCTATGAGTGCCGGATTTATAGCCAACAATTGACCGGCATTGCTTCTGAACAGGCGCGGCAACTGGCGAAAACCGCCAAAGATATGCTTACCGATGGCCTAACCCGCCCCACCGCTGTGCTTGCCGGTGGCGAAACCACTGTTATGCTAACTGGCAATGGCAAAGGTGGGCGCAATCAGGAAATGGCCTTGGCTTTTGCCATAGCCGCCAAAAAGATCGGGCTAAGCAGCCCGTGGTTTTTTCTGAGCGGCGGCACCGATGGGCGCGATGGCCCGACCGATGCGGCAGGCGGTCTGGTCGATAACGGCACATTGCAGCGCATAGCGGCAAGCGGCATTGACCCCCAAGCCGCCTTGGACAATAACGATTCTTATACGGCGCTTAAACATTCGCAAGACCTGTTGATGACCGGTGCCACTGGCACTAATGTCGCTGACTTGCAAATTTTATTGCTCCATCCCCATTCTTAATTCTTTCCCCTTCAGGAGAACCCCATGTTTACAGCATCCATGACCATTGCAGGCTTTGATGACGATTTGTTTTTGGCAATGGAAGAAGAACGCCAACGCCAAGAACACCATATTGAGCTGATCGCCTCGGAAAATTACGCCAGCCCAAGGGTCATGCAAGCATTAGGGTCACAATTGACCAACAAATATGCTGAAGGCTACCCAGGCAAACGTTATTACGGCGGCTGTGAATTTGTTGACAAGGTCGAACAACTGGCGATAGACCGCGCCAAGGCACTGTTTGGCGCGGATTATGCCAATGTGCAATCGCATTCCGGCTCACAAGCCAATATGGCGGTGTTGATGGCTATGATGCAACCGGGTGACACTTTATTGGGCTTAAGCCTTGCCGATGGCGGCCATTTGACCCATGGCGCAAAGCCCAATTTTTCCGGTAAATTATATAATGCCGTGCAGTATGGCCTAGACCCAGAAACCAGTGAAATTAACTACGCACAAGTGGAAGCGCTGGCTTTGGAACATAAACCCAAAGTGATTATCGCCGGATTTTCCGCTTATTCAAGAATCTGGGACTGGCAACGTTTCCGTGAAATTGCTGATCTGGTCGGGGCTTATTTGGTGGTGGATATGGCGCATGTAGCAGGTTTGATTGCCGCTGGGTTATACCCCAACCCTGTACCGTTTGCCGATGCCGTCACCAGCACCACGCACAAATCTTTGCGCGGCCCACGCGGTGGCCTGATTGTATGCCGCAGCAACCCTGAGCTTGAGAAAAAATTTGACTCCAATATTTTCCCAGGCATCCAAGGTGGCCCGTCCATGCACGTTATAGCCGCCAAAGCGGTCGCTTTTAAAGAGGCCATGGAACCCGAATTTAAAACTTACCAGCAACAAGTGATTAAAAATGCCCAAGCCATGGCGGCGGTATTTATGTCGCGTGGTTTTGATGTGGTTTCCGGCGGCACAGATGACCATTTGATGCTTGTGTCTCTGATTGCTAAAGGCATCACCGGCAAAGCCGCCGATGCCGCTTTAGGCCGCGCCCATATCACGGTCAATAAAAACGCCGTGCCGAATGACCCACAATCACCTTTTGTCACCAGCGGTATCCGTGTCGGCACACCCGCCCCCACCACCCGTGGCTTTAAAGAAGCCGAAATGGTCGAGATTGCCAATATGATGTGTGATGTGATGGATAATCTTGAAGATGACAGCGTGATTGCAGCAGTCAGGGAACGGGTGGGTAATTTGTGCGCCCGTTTTCCGGTTTATGGATAAAGACGCTTGGGTGGGCATAACTGCCCACCCCCTTTCGCCTGAGTTCCGGTTAACTTTTTAAATCGCCATGGAAAGTATTGAAATTAATGGTTTTTTGACCATCGACCACGCATTTTTTGAAATCAGGAAGATTAATGTCTTAATCGGGGCGCAGTCGCAGGGTAAAAGCCTGATAGCTAAACTGGCTTATTTTTTTAAGAATTTTTTTGCTGCAAATTTTGTTGCGTCAATTGAAAAACTTGAAACAAAACGCGACATTGATAAGCGATGCCTGATTCAATTTGAGGAAATTTTTCCGCGCTACTCATGGGCAACCCAAGAATTTTCTATTGTTTATAAAAATAGTAGCTACAGTGTCACCTTAGTAAGAGCAAAATCCGGAAATAAATACACATTAAAATTTTTGTATTCTTCAGAATTGACTAATTTCCATAAAAAATTAACCAATAGTTATAAAATAGCATTGGATAATTTTAACTCGGCTATAGAAAAAGGAAATAAAACAAATACGCAAAAAAGGGAGAATATTTTTTTTGAAACCATGTATGAAAACGTGTATCAATCTAAATTTAGTGCTGTACTGAAAAGACCTATATTCATCCCTGCAAGCCGTTCCTTTTTTGCGACTTTACAAAAGAATATATTTTTACTTCTGGCAAGTAACATTGATATTGACCCATTTATCAAAACTTTTGGATATCGTTACGAACACTCTAAAAAAATTCTTCGCGATGATTTTATTCACCATAGTGAAACTGACCAAACCATTAGAAAAAAAGTAGACCAACTTATCAATTCTATAGTTGTTGGTGAATATCTTTTTGCAGATGATCAAG
This sequence comes from uncultured Methylococcaceae bacterium, assembly GCA_903945605.1. GTDB lineage: Bacteria > Pseudomonadota > Gammaproteobacteria > Methylococcales > Methylomonadaceae > Methylovulum. The sequence continues at coordinate 17,129 of CAJAWH010000174.1, forward strand.
ACTGGATTGTAAATCATGGAAATCGAACCAACTTAGCAAATGCATCATCAGGACAACAAGAATCTTTGCCTATGCTTTTGGTTCTTAAGATATGGCCTTTTATAAATGGAGCTGAAATATCGGATATTTTCTTTATCGAAGAACCCGAGGCACATTTGTTTCCTACATCACAAAAACAAATTATCAGCTTAATAGCCACCCTACATAATGCACTGGGGCATTCGTTTTTCATCACCACGCACAGCCCTTATATCTTGACCGCCATCAACAACTTAATCATTGGACAAGATGCTCTTGATAAGGCCAAGGCGGATGATGATATAGAAAGCCTAAGGAAACTGGAGAAAATATTGCCAGCCGATGAGTTGATCCGTTTGGAAGATGTTTCAGCGTACACTTTAAACAATGGCAAACTTGAATCTATTGTTGATTTAGAGAACCGCCTGATCGGCACCAATTTGCTTGATGCTGTTTCCAATGAGTTTGATGCTGCGTTTGGTGTCGCGGCTGACATTTTATATGGAAGCTATTGATGAATTATGATTATGGTGCTTGTGCAACCGAATCAACCCATAAAATCATCAGCACGCAAGAAAATGCTATGAAGTTGATCATCAACAACACAGCTGGACGCACTGTAACTAAAGTCAAAGTTGATGGCTGCTTATCAACAATCACCGGCAAACGCTGCGATTACTTGTTTGAAATTGACAAGCCTATTACGCGCGTCATTTATCTGGAACTAAAAGGCCACAACATCGCGAAAGCTTATGAGCAATTAAAAGCCACTGTCCAGCATTTTAAATCAATACATGAGCATTGCCAAAAAAAAGAGTGCTACATTGTGGCATCAAGAATACCTAAAGCTGGCCCGCAAATTCAGCAGTTGAAAATACAATCCCTAAAGGATAATAACGCCACGCTATTCGTCGAAACCCGTCAAGCCAGTATCGCCTTATAGACACCTGCACCATTTTAAGTATTATTCAGGTAAGATGAAGTAAAGTCGTATAATGGTGCTGTTGCGGTTCCTTGTTAGGGAAGCTTTCACAAAA
>CAJAWH010000175.1 GCA_903945605.1 uncultured Methylococcaceae bacterium
CGACCCCATCCCGAACTCGGAAGTGAAACCGCTTAGCGCCGATGATAGTGTGGCACTTTGCCATGCGAAAGTAGGGAATCGCCAAGCGCTTGAAAAAACAGCCCCCGCCATATCAACATGGCGCGGGCTTTTTTTTTGGCTTTTGATTTGACCGCCGGAAAGGCGACTCTATCGGGATTTTTAGTGGTCAGGAGGCTAACGGCACATGGCTTCCGCCAGTTCGGATTGCCGTCCCGCTTTGTAAGGGGTTTGTTTTAGGCGGTTGGCTATTATAATAGCTTTCAGTTCGTCGAGGGCTTGTCCAAAGTTATCGTTGACGACAAGGTAGTCATATTCCCGATAGTGGCTGATTTCTGCTGCGGCATCACGCATGCGCCGATTGATGGTCGCTTCGTCGTCTTGGCCACGGTTGCTGAGGCGTTGTTGTAGTATGGCTGTTGAAGGCGGCAAGATAAAGATGGATAGGCTGTCAGGGCGTTTTACCCGAATTTGCTGGGCACCCTGCCAGTCGATTTCAAGAATCACGTCGTTGCCTTTATTGAGCTGATCGGCAACGGTATTTTCTGCAGTGCCATAAAAATTATCAAAAACATGGGCATGTTCAAGGAAGCTATGCTGTTCTAGCATGGTTTGAAAATCTGCAAGGGATACGAAAAAATAGTCTATGCCCTGCGTTTCACCGGGTCGGATAGCACGTGTTGTGTGTGATACGGAGACCGATAGTTGTGGCAGTTCTGCCACTAATTTTTTGACTAAACTGGTTTTGCCGGCACCTGAGGGCGCGGAAATAATATAAAGGTTGCCTTGGCTCATAAATTGCTTAAAAATAATATTTGAAGCGTCATTTTAAAATGAAATTTGTATTTTTCCTAATATTGCATAGCCATTGCAGTGCTTTGACAGGTGCTGGGCTGGGTGTTGTCTGGCATTGTTTTGGTGCATCCGTATTGGTTGGTGGGTAAAACTAGCTATGGGATACAACGAATTGCCTCTATTTTCTGATGAACAAGCTGGGTTTGTAGGATAAATTAATTCCGCTATTGTAGGTTGTTGACCGATATAATGGCTACTGTATTTGTTTACTTTTCAGGTAGAGCCTTTTCTGGATGGTTGTTATGGCGCGTTTGCTGCTTATTGTGTCTTTGGGGATTCTGCAATTGTTTGCGCCCTTTACGCACGCTCATGCCAGCGAAAATTCCGCCCGCTTAGGTCTGCATATTCCAGGATTGGAAATGCTTGGTGCAGACGAAAAAACTCAAGTTTCCACTTTGGCAGAGGGTGGTGAGACGGACTGTGATGTGGTGACGGTCGATGCCGGGATTAAACCAGGCCATGCTGTCCAGCTTTTGGTGCGCTTGGGTAGTGCTTTTAGTTATTGTTTACCTGTCCATGCGGCAGTATCGGGGACAAGGTTTTTTCTTTTTGACCACTCTACCTCCCTGTACGCTTTGCAGTTCATGCAAAGATATCCACCTGATATCAATAGTCCCCGTGCGCCCCCCTGTCCAATTCATGGTATTGCTTTAACGCGTCTAGGCTAACGTTAGCTCTAGTGATGTTTTGGTATTTGGTGGTGTTGCCATTGGGTCTATTTATGAAATTTATATTGTGCCGTTTAGTCAGTCATTCGGCTGTTTATAGTTCATCTTTATTGTATGCAGTTTTTTTTATAAGATTTTTTGCTTGTCCGTCAAGCCTGTTGTTGGCTTTCGGTAATGCTGCACACGCTGCCCCTACTGTTGAAGCGCTGGTTGGGCATATAGATCAGGTCGAGGTGGATGCTGACCTGAGTTTGGCAAAAATCATTGACATAACATTGGAACATTTTCCTGACACGGTTACTATAGCAGCTTTAGAGCAAGAAGCGGCGGCGATTTTAGAACGCAGCAACAGCAGGACAGCAGGTGCTTCGCAAGCGGGTTTGCGCTATCAGGAGGCGACTAGCGGCACTTTGCATTATATTGATGCAACTGTGCAGGTGCCATTGTGGAATGTTGGTCAACGGGATGCACAAAGGAGTCTGGCTAATGAGGCGGCTGTCAGCGCCCAAGCGCAGGCAGAAGCGATCAGGTTACGGGTGGCAGGTTTGGTGCGTGGGGCATTATGGGATATGGCTTTACAAAATATCCGCTATCAACAAATTAAGGAGGAGCTGGAAGCTTGCCAAAAGCTTTACACCAGAATTGACAAGAGGGTGGCCTTGGGTGATTTGCCAAAGGCGGATTTATTGTTGGCAAAGACGGAATTGCTGCAAAAGCGTTCGGCGTTGATTTTGGCGGAAGCCGAGCTTATGCATTCGCGTAAACGTTACGCTAATATTACGCAAACCAATAAAATGCCGGCCAATTATCAGGAAAATTTGGCGGATATCAAAGAAATTCAAAGCAATCATCCGGCATTACATTCAATTAATAGCCAAATCAAGCGTAAACAATCTGAGCTGGATAATCTTAAATTGGTCGGTTCTGGTCAAACTAATGTTACGGTAGGCGTGAACAGTGATGATTTTACAACCGATCCACGCAGTAATAAGACCGAAAGTTTCAATATTGGTGTGACTGTGCCTTTTGGTGGTAATGAGCATTTGCAACCGCATGTGGCGGCTATCTATGTTGAATTGAACAAGTTATTGGCTCAGAGAACCCAGCTGTATCGGGATTTGGAACAAATGCATCATGAGGCGGAGCATAATCTTGAGGTGAACCGTGCAGAATTGGCGATTGCTGACGAGCTGAAACAGGTTGCCGAACAACATTTGAGTATGACCAATAGCAGTTATACGGCAGGCGAGATTAATTTGATGGATTTGTTAAGAATACAATCGAGAACCAATTTGGCTATTCTTAATGCCAAAGAAAGGACATTGATAATGCAACGTGATTTGGCGTTTTACAACCAGGCGGTCGGAGTGATGCCATGAGTGGGTTGAAGCAATTAGGTTGGGCAGGGGCGCTTTGGATGCTGACGGGCTTTTATATTGCCCATGCAGGGCAGTCGATGTCAATTGTGCTTTCTGCTGAGAACATGAGTAATTTGGGTGTGGTGTTGGGTAAGGCTGCACCGGCCTCTGAGCTGCCTTTATTGGTTGTTCCCGCAAAGGTGGTTATCCCAACCAGTGGCGAATATATTGTCAGTGCCGCCCAACCTGGCCTTATCACGCGTTTGCTGGCAGCGGTCAACGATACGGTTAAAAAAAACCAGTTGTTGGCGCAAATTGATAGTCCCGCTTTGTTGGAGTTGCAAGGGCATTTTTTAAAAGCGAACAGTCTGTTGCAGTTGGCTACGGTGATGTATGAGCGTGATAAGAAGCTGCTTCAGGAAGGCGTGATTGCGAGCCGAAGGGAGCAAGAAACTTTAAGCCAATATAATGCCGCCTTATTGGATGTGAACCAGTCAAAGCAATTGTTGGGCATGGCCGGTATGACCGATGACGAAATAGAGCAATTGGCTAAAAACCACCGTCTCCAAGGGCAGTTAAGTGTTTATGCGCCGATCAACGGTATGGTCATCGAACGTTTTACTGTAGCCGGCACACGCGTTGACAGCCTTACGCCATTGTATCGTATTGCCAATTTGGATGAGCTATGGCTGGATATTAATATCCCGCAAGAACATATTGCCGATATTAAGATAGGTGATCGGGTGGAAATTGAAAACATAGGCATTTTTCCTGAACCCTCTGATCTTGTCGATAATACGGCCATTATCAGTCAAATCGGTGTTAACGTAAATCCAGACAACCAAACTATTTTGGTGCGGGCAAGGATTAAGAACAGCAAGACTATCCAGCAGGTTGCCGCAGTCCGCGCCGGTGAAAAAATCACCGTGAAAATTATCCGCGCTAGTGGTAAATCGGCTTTTAGCATCCCCAATACAGCGATTGCCCAATACGAGGGCAAATCCCTTATCTTTAAGCGCACCGCAACTGGTTTTGAGGTTTGCCCAGTGACTGTTATTGCCATGCAGGCAGAAAAAGCCATTGTCAAAAGTGCTGCTTTGGGAGGCAATGAAGTTATTGCGGTGGGCGGCGCTGCGGCATTAAAGGCTAATTGGCTGGGCTTGGGGAGCGGTGAATAATGTTCCCCCTAATCCGTTTTGCCTTAAGCCAGCGCTTGTTGATGATGGTTTTTGTGCTGTTGTTGGTAGGCGGTGGTTATCATGCTTTCACCCATATAGCCATTGATGCTTTTCCTGAAGTTTCACCTACCCAAGTCAAGATTATTGTCAAGGCACCAGGCATGACACCGGAAGAGGTGGAAGCTAGAATTACCGCCCCTATAGAAGTGGAACTACTGGGAATTCCGCATCAAGTTATGTTGCGTTCAATCGCCAAATACGCACTGACTGATATTACAGTGGACTTTAAGGAGGGTACGGATATTTATTGGGCACGGCAACAAATTGCCGAACGTTTGAACACGCTATGGGGTAACTTGCCGCCCGGTGTGAGTGGTGGCATTGCCCCTATGACCACGCCGTTGGGCGAGATATTCATGTTTACCATTGAAGGCGGTGGACTCAGTTTGATGGAACGCCGCAGTTTGTTGGATTGGGTGATACGCCCTGCTTTACGGACTGTGCCTGGGGTTGCCGATGTCAACTCTTTAGGCGGGATGGTGCGTAGCTTTGAGGTGATCCCCGATAATATGCGTCTGGCTGCTAGGGGTATTAGTATAGAAAAATTGTTGCAGGCTTTAAAAAACAACAATAGCAATGATGGGGCCGGTCGTTTGAGCGAAGGCGAGGAGGCGTTGATTGTCCGTGCCGAAGGTCGCGTCAAGACTTTGGTGGATGTCAGCGGCACGGTGATTGATAATCCAAACGGAATCCCCATTACGGTTGGCGATGTCGCCCAAGTTAAAATGGGTGCGTTGACCCGTTATGGCGGAGTCAGTAAGAACGGCATGGGCGAGGCGGTGGTCGGTTTGGTGTTGGGCTTGCGCGGTGCCAATGCCCGGCAGACCATAGCCGGTATTGAGGAGAAATTGGCACAAATCAGCAAGAGCTTTCCTGAGGGGGTCAATGCGCAGGTTTTTTATAATCGTGGCGATTTGGTCAATAAAGCGGTGGAAACGGTTGTAAGGGCTTTGTTTGAAGCGATTGTTTTGGTGGTGGTGTTGCTGATTGCTTTTTTGGGCAATTGGCGGGCGGCTATCGTTGTCGCGTTGGCTTTACCGTTAGCCGCATTGTTCACTTTTATATTGATGAACACGCTGGGCATGTCGGCCAATTTGATGAGTTTGGGGGGGTTGGCAATAGCTATTGGTATGTTGGTTGATGCGGCGGTGGTGGTGGTGGAAAACCTTATCACCCATATGGCGCATACCCAGACGGCACAACGGTTGCCCCGTTTGCATGTCATTTACCGCGCGACAACGGAAGTGGCCAGCTCGGTCACAGCAGGTATTCTTATCATTATTATTGTGTTTTTGCCGCTATTGACCTTGCAGGGCTTGGAAGGGAAATTGTTCACGCCGGTCGCTTTGACCATTGTGTTTGCTTTAAGCGGTTCATTGGTTCTGTCGCTGACAGTCATTCCTGTCATAGCTTCATTTTTGATGACTAAAGTTTCACATGAAGAGCCTTGGCTACCCAGGCAATTGCAAAAGCTTTACCACCCCGCTTTGCTATGGTGTTTGGGGCATAACAAGCAGGTGTTTGTGGCGGCAGGGCTGTTGCTGGCGGTCACGCTGGTGGTGTTTACCCGCATAGGCAGCACTTTTATGCCCACCATGGACGAGGGGGATATTATTGTGCAATTGGAAAAGCTGCCGTCGATCACGCTCCAGCAATCACTGGTGCTGGATGGCCAGGTGCAAAAAAATCTGCTTAAACATGTCCCCGAAATTTCCAGCATCGTGGCGCGGGCGGGTTCCGATGAGCTGGGGCTTGACCCGATGGGACTGAATGAAACGGATACATTTTTGGTCTTAAAACCTAAATCGGAATGGCGTATGCGGACTAAGGAGCAATTGTTGGAAGTCATACGCAAAGTGATGGAACACACACCGGGGATAGCCTTTGGATTTACCCAGCCTATTGAGATGCGGGTATCAGAAATGTTGACTGGTACACGGGGTGATGTGGCGGTAAAGCTGTTTGGCCCTGATCTTGCCATATTGAATGACAAAGCCAATGAAATAGATAAGGTGTTACGGCAGATTAAAGGAGCCAGTGATGTGTTTGTCAAACAAAACAGTGGTATGCAGTTCCTTCAATTGAGTATTGACCGACTCGCGGCAGGCCGGATGGGGTTGGATGCGGTGGGTGTCGAAACGCTGCTAAAAGCACAAATTGAAGGCTTGACTTTAGGTATTGTGCAGGAAGGCAATAAACGTACCCCGTTGCTGGTGCGCGGCGACAGCAACACCGCTAATTTTGATAATTTGCAGATTACGTTGCCTAATGGTGATCATATTCCGGTCACTGCAATTGCCAGGTTGGCAAAAGTGGAGGGTGTCGTGGCGATAGGCAGGGAAAAAGGCCAGCGCTTCGTGGTGATACGTAGCAATGTGCAGGATCGGGATTTGGTCGGCTTTGTTGAGGAGGCACGCCAAGCGGTGGCGGATAAAGTAAAGTTGCCGACAGGTTACAGCATTGAATTTGGTGGTCAGTTTGAGAATCAGCAGCGGGCGGCGGCGACCTTGTCCTTGGTTGTGCCAGTGGCACTGGGCTTAATATTTATGCTGTTGTTTTCTACATTTGGCTCTGTCCGGCAAGCTATTTTGGTGCTGTCCAATATCCCATTGGCGATGGTGGGCGGAGTGTTTGCTTTGTGGGGGTCAGGGGAATATTTGTCGGTGCCCGCGTCGGTGGGTTTTATTGCTTTGTTGGGTATTGCCGTACTGAATGGTGTGGTTATGGTCAGTTATTTTAATCAATTATTGGCAACCGGTATGGCAATGGCAAAAGTGGTGGTGGTGGGGTCGGCACGGCGGCTGAGGCCGGTGTTGATGACTGCCTCGATTGCCGCGTTTGGTCTGATTCCGCTGTTGTTTGCCACTGGGCCTGGTTCGGAAATCCAAAGGCCTTTGGCGATAGTGGTGGTTGGTGGCTTGGTTTCATCCACTTTTTTGACCTTATTTTTATTGCCACTGTTGTTTAAATTATACGGGCAGGCCAAAACCGGATTTGAGCGGGGGCTGTCATGAGAGACCAATATTTGCTGACACTGAATATTCCGCAAAGCTTGGAAGAGGCCATGGTGGATTGTTTGTTGCAGTTAGAATCGGAGCTGGGTTTTAGCAGCTCGCCCGTCAATGTCCATCATCACCAAAACCTCGGGCTATCGGTGGCTGAGCAAGTGACGGGGCGGCAGAAACGTGTCCGTTTTCAGATTGATGTGCGGGCACAAGAATTACCCGCCGTGCTGTTGCGGCTTAGTGAGGCGTTTGCAGGTTCGGGTATCCGTTATTGGGTGTTACCGATTATTGAGCATGGTGTGATGTGATGGTTACAGCGGCGGCTGTTTGTTGCCAATTAGTCTGACCGTTACCGTGTCGCCGACTGACAGCAGGCCGCATTGGTCGTGTAGGGCGTTTTGCCCAAAGTAGATTTTATTGTTCCAGTTGCGCAGCCGGTTGAGCGTGGACAAGGGTTCTTTGCCGGTGTTGCCGGTGTTGGGGTCAATGGCGGGCACGGAACAGCGCGAACAAGCTTTGGGCAGACGGAAATCTATACTGCCAATGCGAATTTCGCGCCATTCATCTTCGGCGTATGCATTGCAACCGTCCACCACCAGATTGGGTCGGAAACGGCTCATGCTGACCGGTCTGTCGAGCGAGTGGTTAAGTGCTGCTAAGGAATGTTCAGAAATGATCAGGAATGGGAAGCCGTCGGAAAAGCTGGTTTGGTCTTCTGGCTTGGCGTACACCGGATCAACGCCACGGATGCAGTCGTCAGGCTGGTACACTAACCGGCAGGGTTGGCCTAGAAACTGGCTTAGCCAGCTATCGGCTTCGTGTGATACGCACAAGGCAGGCCCTTGGTGATGCCAAACGGTGCTGCTGATAAGTTCTTCGCCCGATGCTTCCAGCGGTATCGCCAAATCGGTCATGCCGGTGGCGGACAAAACCAGTTCGCTATCGGTCAGTAAGGTGTGGATTAGTGCCATGCGCGGCAGTTTGCGTTGGCTCAGGAACAGCCCTGAAGCGTCCACCAGCATCCATTTACGGTCGTATTTAAGGCCGGTTTTAGTGACTGGCCAAGCGGTCACGCTAATGCCAGCCAATGATTTGACCGGATAAATGAAGATGCTGGTCAGTTGGATGTCCATACGGTGCGCTTAGTCAGTAATTAAGGGTATAATGCGACAATATTCAGGCCCAAACCCTCAGGGAGGCTGAACATTAGGTTCATATTTTGTACAGCTTGCCCAGCTGCGCCTTTGACCAAGTTGTCAATAACCGAAAGAATTACAACCGTTTGTCCATTTTGCGGTTGATGGACTGCCAGTTGGCATTGGTTGCTGCCACGCACGTTACGCGTGTCAGGGTGTGTGCCCGTAGGCAACACATCAACAAAAGGCTCATCTTGATAGCGTTGTTGATATAACGCTTGCAGGTCAACTGCTAATGTTAGCTGGCTGTATAAAGTGGCATGGATACCGCGTATCATTGGTACTAGATGCGGCACAAAGGTCAACCCTACCGGTTGCTCGGCAATGCCGGCCAAACCTTGGGCAATTTCCGGCAGATGCCGATGCCCACTGACCGCATAAGCCTTAAAGCTTTCGCCAGTCTCGCTCATTAAAGTGGTCAATTCTGCCTTGCGCCCTGCTCCGCTGACACCGGACTTAACGTCAGCAATCAATTGCTGGGGGTCAATAAGGTGGTTTTCAAGCAAAGGCAGAAAACCTAGTTGCACGGCAGTTGGGTAACAGCCAGGGCAGGCTATTAAGCGGGCTTTTTTGATCGATTCCCGATGGAGTTCCGGCAAGCCATAGACCGCTTCGGCTATTAACTCGGGGCATGCGTGTGCCATGCCGTACCAATGCTCCCATGCATGCACATCCTGTAATCGGAAATCAGCGGAAAGGTCAATGACCTTGATCCCTTGTGCCAACAATTCTGGTGTCATGAGCATTGCCGTGCCATTAGGCGTGGCGAAAAAAACCACATCACAGCGTTTGAGCACTTCCAATTCGGGCAAGCTAAAGGCTAAGTCGATATGACCGCGCAAATTGGGATACAGTGCATCTACCCGTTGGCCTGCATCGCTACGGGAGGTGACGACAATCACCTCAACATGAGGATGCAGCACCAAAATACGCAACAATTCAACACCTGTATAGCCGGTGCCACCGACAATGCCTACCCGTACCATAAATATCCTATTCTGCTAGTGTTGCCGATTGTCCGGCGTTGGACATATTGTCCGCAAGCAATCCAATAAATGCGGTTATTATAGAGCAATGTCGTCAAATCGTTACACTAACTTAGCTTAATTGCGTCCCTTAATGCTGCTGATGGCTTAGCTACTAATTTCGTTGGCAGCCTAAGGGTATAATGTTTAAAATAGCACGATCAAATTGGAGAAAAGCATGAAAAAAGATTATTGGTCAGCAACATTGGCGCTTGCAGTATTGGCTACTGGGTGTGCTTCTATGAGCGGTTGGCATCCGATTATTGATCCGCGTATGGATCAGCATCCCGAAACAGTGCAGCGCGACATGGTGGAATGTAAATCACTTGCGGAACAAGCCTCGGACATCACTAAAGAAGTGGCGATGGGCGCGGGGGTTGGCGCGGTCGCCGGAGCGGCTGGGGGCGCGGCAATGGGTGCTGCAGCGGGTAGTGCGGCAACGGGTGCGGCGGTAGGTTCTGTTTTAGCTATTCCAGCAGGATTGTGGGAAGGTTATCAAGCCAATGAGGAATTCAAGCGGTCATTTAAAACGTGTATGCGTCAGCGTGGGCATTCGGTAGTTAACCGCTAAATAATATTACAGGGCGGGCATAACCAATTATATCCACAAGCAGCGTGCCTACTTTGTCTGTATTTGCAGCGATAGTCTGAATGCTTGGGCTATTCTGAAAAATCCATAAGTCTTCTCTTTTCTGTCATGTCCTTAACCATTGCCTTGGCGCAAACTAATTTTTGGGTGGGCGATATTGCCGCCAATATTAAGCATCTGGTTGCAGCAGCTCTCTGCGCACGGGATGAATATCATGCCGACCTGGTGGTTTTTCCTGAGTTGTGCATTATCGGCTATCCTGCCGAAGATTTGCTGTTACGCGCCGATTTTATTGCAGCTGCCAATAATGCCATTTATCAACTGGCGGATGCGGTTGACGGCATTGCCATGGTGGTTGGTTTTCCTGAGAAGGCGGATGGTCAGTTATACAACAGTGCTGTGGTGTTGCAACAAGGTGTCATGCTTGCCAAATACCGTAAGCAGGCATTGCCCAACTATGGGGTGTTTGATGAGCAGCGCTATTTTGCCGCTGGCGACAGTCCATGCGTGTTTGAATATAACGGTACTTTTATTGGCCTGACCATTTGTGAAGATGTGTGGCGGGCTGGCATTATTGAGGCCACCCGCGAGGCTGGGGCGGAAATTTTACTGACCCTGAACGCGTCGCCCTACCAATCGGGCAAAAGCCAACTGCGCGAGGCGGTTATTTGCCAACAGGTCAAGGCGGCAGGCTTGGCGTTAGTGTATGTGAATCAGGTCGGTGGGCAAGATGAGCTGGTTTTTGATGGTGCATCGTTTGTTGCTGATGCCCAGGGCAAGATCATCTACCGTGCAGTGGAATTTGCCGAGGACATGGGGCTCGTGCATTTTGTTGGCGGGCAGCCGATAGCAGCGGCTTGTTCACCGTTATATGCAGATGTTGCCAGCGAATACCGCGCATTGACTTTAGGGATTAAGGATTATGTGGTCAAAAATGGCTTTCATGGGGCATTATTGGGTTTGTCGGGCGGGATAGATTCGGCCTTGGTGCTGGCATTGGCGGTGGACGCACTGGGGGCGGACAAGGTTGAGGCGGTGCTGATGCCGTCGCGCTATACCCAAGCAATGAGCAATGAAGACGCCGTATTGGAAGCACAAGCGTTGGGTGTGAAATACCATATTATTCCTATAGAACCTGCAGTGGCGGCATTTACGGAAATGCTTGCCGATGTGTTTGCCGGATCGGGCAAGGACACCACCGAGGAAAATATCCAAGCGCGTTGCCGTGGCATCGTTTTAATGGCGATCTCGAACAAGCAAGGCAAGCTGCTGTTGACCACCGGCAACAAAAGCGAAATGAGCGTAGGTTACGCCACTTTGTATGGCGATATGGCGGGTGGATTTGCACCCATTAAAGATGTCCCTAAGTTGTTGGTGTATCAGTTGGCGAAATACCGCAATAGCCTTGCTCCTGTGATACCGGAGCGGGTGATCATCCGTGCGCCTTCCGCCGAATTGGCGGCAGACCAAAAAGATGAAGATTCTTTGCCGCCTTACGAGGTGCTGGACCCTATTTTGGAACGTTATGTGGAATGTGATCAAACTGCCGAAGCTATTATTGCCGCCGGTTTTCGCCCTGAAGATGTGGCAAGGGCGATTAGTTTGGTGGATAGGAACGAATACAAGCGCCGCCAGTCGCCGCCCGGCATCAAAATCACCTCGCGGGCGTTTGGCAGGGATAGGCGCTACCCTATCACATCGGGTTATCGGGGTTTTTAAACGGCGGCGGATACCCTCGGCTCAATGCTTATCAAGCAATAAATAACAAAAGGATGGTTTTATGTGGATAGTGTTGTTTGTGCTGGCGGTGTTGTTTGTGTTGGGTAGTGCCTTGCTATTGCTGCGTTCGGCAAACCTGCCCCGCCTGCCTAAAGGCGTAAAACCCCAGCCTTACCAAGATGATGACGCGGGTGGTTGGTGAGATTTAGTGGTCGACTAAAAAAATACTGGCCAAACCTAAAAAGATAAAAAAACCCATTGAATCGGTGATTGAAGTCAAAATGATACTGGTGCCGACCGCAGGGTCCCTACCCAGTTTGTGCCGTAGCAGTGGAATGCCCAAGCCGACAATGACGGCGACCAGCAAATTGCTGAACATGGCGGCGGCCATGACTGCCGATAAAGGCCCGTCTTGGTAGAGCAGCAGGCTGGCCCCCCCCATAATCAAACCGATAAAACTACCGTTGATGACCGCCAGGGTCAGTTCTTTTTTAATCAGGCGCTGAATGTTGGCGGGGGTGATTTGCCCTAAGGCCAGCGAGCGGATAATCAGCATACTGGTTTGGTTGCCCATATTGCCGCCCATCGCCGCCACAATTGGCATCAGCGAAGCAAGTGCCACCAGTTGCAGGATAATGTCTTCAAAAATCCCAATGATGCGGGTTGATGCAAACGCTGTGACGATATTGATCAATAACCAGCCCCAGCGGTTGCGGGCGCTTTTCCAGACACTGGAAAAAAGGTCTTCCTCTTCACTGACCCCCGCTTGGGTGAGCATGTCTTCATCCGTTTTGTCGCGGATAAAATCCAAAATACTGTCCACGCACAAACGCCCTTGCAGTTCGCCATGCGCATCGACCACGGGGGCCGAAATCAGTCCGTAACGCTCAAAGGCGCGTGCCACTTCGGCAATGTCTTGTGTGGCTGAAAAGACAATAGCATCACTGACCATGACTTCCGACACCGGCAGCGAGGGCGAATGGGTCAGCAAGCGTTGTAACGGCAACGTGCCCTTAATACGGTTATGTTGGTCCACCACAAACAATTTGTCGGTTTGCCCAGGCAGTTTGCCAAGCTTGCGGATATAGGCGCAAATGGCTTTTAAGTTAATGTCGTCACGGATGGTGATCATACCAAAATCCATAAACGCACCGACTTGCTGGTCAGGGTAGGACAGCAAGGTGTTCAAATGCCGGCGTTCGTCACTGTTCAGTGAACGGAGGATTTTTAGCATAGCCCGTTTGGGGATATCCGCAGCCAGTTCGGCCAGTTCGTCGGTGTCCAATTGTCCGGCAACACTGGCAATTTCTTCGGCTGCCATGCCTGATATTAAGGTATGCCGCACCGCGTCGGAAACTTCCAATAAAACGTGGCCTTCGTGTTCGGACTTAATGGCATCCCAGACGGTTTTGCGGGGTTCTAGCGGCAGCGATTCTAAAAGATAGGCAATATCGGCGGGGTGTAGATGCCTGAGTTGTTTTTGTAGGCGGGCTTGGTGCTGCTTGTTCAGCATGGATTCGACCAAAACATGGTTGGCGGTACTGCCGCGCTCAACCAATGATTTTTCAATCCGCTGTTTTTCCAGTAAGTTAACGACCGCTTCCAGCTGATTGAGCAAAAACTGTTGGGTGTCGAGTTTTTCAGTGGCTTCCATAACGGTGCGGTAGGTTGCGGTTGTCGTGGCGGTGTTTCAGGCGGTTAGTATTAGGTTATTAAGCGGCTGTTAGAAATATAGGTTGTAAGTCGCGTAGCGGAATACTGGGCAACTGTGCCGCCTACTTCACTGTGTGACATCAGCAGTTAAAAGCTTGTTAGGATATTAAGGTATTAGGCGGGAAAAGCAAACGGCAAGACCGGAAAGCTTATCCGGGTCTTGCCTAAAACCAGTTTACAGTGCTTTAAACAATACCAATGCGTTGCTTAATTGGTCAGCAGATTCTTTTACATTACCCTTATTGGCTTGAATTTGGCCTTGTACCACACTGGCTAGGGCTTGGGCAATTTTGGCGTGGTCGCCGGTCATGCTTTCTGCCGCTGTGCGGGCTGTTTTAAGGTGCAGGCGGGCTTCAGCAAAGCTGCTGTTATTGACTTCGGCCAATGCTTTTTCCAGGTTGCTGATGATTTCAGCAGTATTGCTTGGTGCAGCGGTTGCTGTTTGTTCAGCGGCAACTGTGCCGGTGGCGGCTAATGCCAAGGTGATAACACAAGCGGTCAGATTTTTTTTGAAAAGGTTCATATTGATTCTATTGAATTAAGTGGCATTGCCGAAAAGGTGGGTGGGTCGAAGAGCTGGCCCGTAGCTATGGTAAGGGATTAATGAGGTGGTTAGTGTGACAGTTTGAAAATAAAAAGCGGGGTTAGGATGTTGAGGGGTGCAGATAGTTGCTTTATCATGAAAATATTGAACAGACAATTTCATAATGATATATTCTGACAAAAATGATTAGGAGTAAAGCAGCTTAAGATTGCTGTATTTGCAAGTGTTGGCCTGTCAAAAATAATAGGAAATAAGTCCAATGGCTGATTTGCTCGAACTGCTCAACGAAATATCTTCTGAAAATCCCTGTGGCGACAATCTGGAATACGATAACGCCTATCTGAATTTGGCAACCGCCATTCAAGAAAAGCCAGAAGACCTCATTACTGGCGAAAAGTCAGCACCGCCCAACTGGCGTGAAGTGCATAAAGAAGCCTTGGCGTTGCTGCGGCGCACTAAAGATTTGCAAGTGGTGATTTACCTTATCCGCGACCTTATCCATCTAGAACATGTTGGCGGATTCCGTGACGGCTTAAACCTGTTGTACGGTTTGCTGGAAAAGTATTGGGACACCCTCCATCCAGTTTTGGACCCCGATGACAATTTCGACCCCACTATCCGCGTCAACATCATAGAAGAGCTGAATAATTTCAGTTCGGTGCTCAGGCCCCTTAACCTTGCCATCTTGGTGGACTCCAAAGCTGTAGGGCGTTTTAGCTTACGCGACATCCAACTCGCCACCGATAAAATTGACTTGCCTGCGGGGGCGACAAAACCGGATATAGGGCTGATAAAAGCAGCCTTCTCGGAGGTCAAGCCTGAAGTGGTGCAAGCCAATTATCAAGCCATTATAGAAAGCATGGATTTGGTGAACCAAATAGAAAATTTAATCAACGAAAAGGTTGGTCTCGGTAACGGCCCCAACCTTTCTGCTTTAAGGGCGATGCTAAAAGACATGCGTTATGCCTTTGAAGAGTTTGCCCCTCTGGCTGCTGCCCAAGCAACTGATCTGCCTGATGAAGAAGTATTGGATGAAACGGCAGGCACTGCCGCGCCTGCAACGGTGGTGCGTAAAGCCGTGGCGGTCGGTGAAATTGTGACGCGCCAAGATGTGCTAAAGGCTTTGGATGCTATTCTCAAATATTATGCGGAATATGAACCGAACAGCCCTGTACCTATTTTGTTGCAACGGGCAAAATATTTGGCCACTGCCGATTTTATGAAAATTATCGAAAATTTGCTGCCTGATGGGCTATCCCAATTACAGCAAATTAAAGGCCCCGACCCCGATGCGTCGCAGTATTAAGAACTATCAACCACAACTGGAGTAGGAAATGGCACAAAGTAGTCAAAAATTTATTCAACGGAATCGCGCCCCACGCGTGCAGATTGAATACGACGTAGAAGTTTATGGCTCAGAAAAAAAGGTGCAACTGCCTTTTGTTATGGGGGTGTTGTCTGATCTTTCCGGTAAACCGGCGGAGCCTTTGGCGCCGGTTGCCGAGCGCAAGCTAGTGGAAATTGATGTTGATAATTTTGATGAGCGGCTTAAATCCATGAAGCCCCGCGTGGCCTTCCAAGTTGCCAATACCTTAACTGGCGAAGGCAACCTGAATGTCGATATCACTTTTGAAAGTATGGATGATTTTTCCCCAGCCGCCATCGCCAAAAAAGTGGCCGGCTTGGATAAGATACTGGAGACTCGTACCCAGCTTTCTAACTTGCTGAGTTATATGGATGGCAAAACCGGAGCAGAAGAGCTGATCGCCAAACTGATCAATGATCCTGCCCTGTTACAAACCTTGGCGACATCGGCAAAACCTGCTGAAAGCGCAGCTGCTGCAACTGATGGCGAGGAGGGCTGATCATGGCTGAATTGGAATCGCAAAGCGCGTTGCAAGGCGCCACAGCAACCCTTGAAACCGATGATTTTTTTGGATTGATCAATAAAGAGTTCAAACCACGGAGCGAAGAGGCTGCCAATGCGGTCAACACTGCTGTGACAGCCTTGGCGGAATATGCCTTACGTGATGTGTCGCTGGTCTCTGACGATGCCATTAAGACTATCCAGGCCATTATTGCTAACTTGGACCAAAAAATTACCGGGCAATTGAATCTGGTTTTGCATCACCCCGACTTCCAAAAACTGGAAGGGGCTTGGCGTGGTTTACATTATTTGGTGAACAACACCGAAACCGATGAAATGCTTAAAATTCGGGTGATGAACATTTCTAAAAATGAATTGGGCAAAACCTTAAAGAAATTTAAAGGCACAGCATGGGACCAAAGCCCCTTGTTCAAGAAAATCTACGAAGAAGAATTTGGCACCTTTGGTGGCGAACCGTTTGGTTGTTTGGTGGGCGATTATCATTTTGACCATACTCCCCCTGATGTGGAGCTGCTGGGTGAAATATCCAAAATCAGTGCCGCCTCACATACCCCGTTCATTTCTGGCGTGGCACCGACAGTCATGCAAATGGATAGTTGGTCAGAATTGGCCAACCCGCGTGATTTGACCAAAATTTTCCAAACGCCCGAATACGCAGCGTGGAAATCTTTGCGTGAATCGGATGATGCCCGTTACATCGGCTTGGCTATGCCGCGTTTCTTAAGCCGTTTGCCCTATGGTGCCAAAACTGATCCAGTTGAAGCGTTTGATTTTGAAGAAGACACGGTCGGAGAAAATGGCAGCCATTACACCTGGTCTAATGCCGCTTATGCCATGGCGGTCAATATCAACCGCTCGTTTAAGCTGTACGGCTGGTGTTCGCGCATCCGTGGCATTGAGTCGGGTGGTGCAGTGGAAAACCTGCCGGTACATAGCTTCCCGACCGATGATGGCGGTGTTGATATGCAATGCCCCACCGAAATTGCCATTACCGACCGCCGTGAAGCGGAGTTGGCAAAAAATGGCTTTATGCCGTTGATCCACAAGAAAAACACCGATTTTGCCGCGTTTATCGGCGCACAATCCTTGCAACAACCGGCCGAATATCAAGACCCGGATGCCACTGCCAATGCCAATTTGGCGGCCCGGCTACCTTATTTGTTTGCCACTTGCCGGTTTGCCCATTACCTAAAATGTATGGTGCGTGATAAGGTCGGTTCTTTTAAAGAAAAAGACGAAATGCAGCGTTGGCTGAACAATTGGATTATGCAATATGTAGATGGCAATCCCGCTACGTCCAGTGAAACCACCAAAGCGATGAAGCCGTTGGCTGCTGCAGAAGTGGTGGTTGAAGAGGTGGAAGGTAATCCTGGCTATTACCGTTCGCAATTCTTTTTGCGGCCTCATTACCAATTGGAAGGTTTGACTGTGTCGTTGCGCTTGGTGTCTAAATTGCCATCGGCGAAAGGTGGTTAAAAGGCAAGCCGTCAAGTGACACATAATTGGATAGTCCGGGTTCAATTTTGTTAACTATTGATTTAACCGGACAACCTGATATTTAAATTAACTGATTAAGGAGAAGAGTATGGCTGTAGATATGTTTTTAAAAATTGAAAACCCACCTATTGCCGGTGAATCGCTTGATAGTAAGCATACCGGAGAAATTGATGTGTTGGCGTGGAGTTGGGGTTTATCCAATTCAGGCAGTGCCCAAATGGGCGCTGGTGCCGGTGCAGGCAAAGTGAATGTGTCAGATTTGTCAATCACCAAATATGTTGACAAAGCATCCACCGATCTATTTTTGTCCACCTGTAATGGCCAGCACCACGCTACTGTCACATTAGTGGTCAGAAAAGCCGGCACTACTCCGGTTGAATATATCAAAATCACTATGACAGAAGTGATGGTGACATCATTAAGCACTGGTGGCTCAGGCGGTTCAGACCGTTTGACTGAAAATGTCAGTTTAAATTTTGCTAAAGTTAAGGTTGAATACACGCCACAGAAAGCAGATGGCTCGGCGGATGCAACTCTAACCCAAGGTTGGGATATTGCGGGCAACGCAAAACTCTAAGGCATTTAAGTAGGATGTTGTCAAATACGCCCGTAGTTTGCGGGCGTATTTCTCATGGCTAGTTACAAGCCATTTAATAGGAGTTTTGCAATGCCGTCGCCAGCCGAAATTAGTTTACAACAAGGCAATGTGCCAGAAGCCTTAGCAAATTTACAGGATCAGGTCCGCAAAGATCCGTCCAACCCAAAACTGCGCGTATTTATGTTCCAATTGTTGGCGGTTGCCGGGCAATGGCAACGGGCATTGACGCAACTGAATGTCTGTGGCGAGCTGGATGCCGCCACCTTGCTGATGGTACAGACTTACCGGACAGCCCTGCAATGTGAAGTGCTGCGGGCGGAAATTTTTGCCGGTAAACGTTCGCCGCTTATTTTTGGCGATCCTCAGCAATGGCTGGCTTTGCTGATAGAAGCCTTGCGGTTGGAAGCCGACCAGCATGTTGTTGAAGCGGCTGCATTAAGAAGCCAGGCTTTGGAACTGGCACCCACGAGTACGGGTACAGTCAACGGCACAGCATTTACTTGGCTGGCCGATGCTGATAGCCGCTTGGGGCCGGTGCTTGAAGCCATTGTCAAGGGCAATTATTACTGGATTCCCATCCAACAAATTCGTTCAATTGAAATTGAAAAACCCAGCGATTTGCGCGATAGCGTATGGTTGCCTGCTGTTTTTACTTGGTCTAATGGCGGACAAGCCAGCGGTTTGATTCCCACCCGTTATCCCGGTTCGGAAGCCGCGGTGGACAGTTTGCTGTGTTTGGCCCGCAAAACGGTTTGGCAAGATAAAGGCAATGACAATTACCACGGTTTGGGGCAACGCTTGTTGGCGACCGATAGTGAAGATTACCCGCTGATGGAAATCCGTTCCATCAAATTACAAGCAGTGGCGGACTAAATAATGGCCGAACTGCTGCACTCGGAACGTCTCCAGCCCTCTTTGCTTGACCGGCTGACTGACGATGCACCGGATAACCGTGCTGAATCCAAGGAGCAGCGGGTGTTATCATTCAGGCAATTAAAACAAAGCGTATTGCGTGATTTGAGCTGGCTGTTGAATACTGCATCCATGGAATCAATGGTTGATCTGACTGATTTTCCTAATGTTTGCCATTCGGTGCTGAATTACGGCACACCGGTTTTATCTGGCACCCATCTGACCAGTTTGGATGTGCCGCACATTGAAAAAAAAATGCGCCAAGCCATTATCGATTTTGAACCACGGATTCTGCCCGATTCGATCAAACTGCAACTGATCACCCATGAAGGGCAAATGAACCATCGGGCTTTGAGTTTTAACATAGCAGGTGATTTGTGGGCGCAACCCCTGCCTATCCAGCTTTATATCCGCAGTGAATTGGATTTGGAGACCGGCGAAGTGACGGTTAAGGATTTAGGGGGTTAGGCGATGGATCCGCGTCTGCTCAATTATTATAACCGCGAACTTCAGCATGTACGCGAACTGGGGGCCGAATTTGCCGCCGAATTTCCCAAGATTGCCAGTCGCTTAGGCTTGGATGCCTTTGAATGTTCAGACCCCTATGTGGAACGGTTGTTTGAGGGCTTCGCCTTTATGGCGGCACGGGTACAGCTTAAAGTGGACGCTGAGTTTCCGGTGTTCACCCAGCATTTATTAGAAATCATTTACCCGCATTATTTGTCCGCCACCCCCTCAATGACCGTGGTGGAATTGACACCTGACCTGACCGAAGCCAGTTTGTCGGAAGGTTTCCCTATCCCCAAAGGCACGTTGTTGCGTAGCCAAATTGCCAAAGGCGAACAGACCGCCTGCGAATACCAAACTGCCCATCCCCTGCAGTTATGGCCGCTAGAAATAGCCCTGATGGACTACTTGCCCAGCCTTGCCGCCGTCTCCAGCCATAGTATCAGCTTGCCAAAAAACATTGGCCCGGTTAAGGCTGCTATCCGCATTGGCTTAAAAACTACCGTGGATGTCAGTTTTGCACACATGCCTTTGCAAACCTTACCGTTTTTTTTGCGCGGTACAGGCGGTATCCCCTACCGCTTGTATGAACAACTGTTGGGCAATTGTGTTGGTATCGCCTGTAAGTTTAAGCGCGGCGACACCGAAGTGGTGCAAGTGTTGGAGGGCAACCAGCTACGCGGCATGGGTTTTGAGAAAGACCAGGCTTTGTTGCAACAAACGCCGCGCTCATTTGATGGCTACCGGATTTTGCAAGAATATTTCGCTTTTCCTGAACGCTATTTGTTTGTTGAGCTGAATAATTTGGCGAGACTACTGGGTGAGTGTGATGCCCAAGACGTTGAGCTGTTTGTGTTGCTTAACCGCACAGATGGCAACCTTGACCACGCGCTGGACAAAAGCAATCTGGCCTTGTTTTGTGTGCCGGCCATTAATTTGTTTGCCAAGCGTGCCGACCGCATCAATATTGACCACAGCCAAGCGGAACACCACATTGTTATTGACCGCACCCGACCAATGGATTACGAACTCTATGCCGTCAACCAAGTGGTGGGGTTTAGCAGCCAACAGCGCAGCGAACAGGTTTTCCAGCCGTTTTACGGTTCTAAAAGCGCGTACCAGAACCAATCGGAAACAGCTTTTTATACGCTAAGACGGCACAAGCGCGTGTTGTCATCCAAGCAGCGGCGCGAAGGGGTGCGTTCCAGCTATATCGGCAGCGAAGTTTTTTTGTCGTTGGTCGATGCCGCACAAGCACCTTTTTCTGCCGACATCAGCCAGTTGGGGCTGGAAGTGCTATGCACCAACCGCGATATGCCGCTGGTGATGCCGGTGGGCGTGGGTGCTACGGACTTTACTCTGCAAATCAATGCCCCGGTCAGAGCCATCCGCTGTATTGCCGGGCCAACCAGACCGCTGGCAGCGGCCTTTGAGGGGGATAATTTATGGCGCTTGGTTAGCCATTTGTCCTTGAATTATTTGTCATTGATTGATACCGATGCCAAGCAAGGCGCAGCGGCGTTACGCGAATTGTTAAGGCTGTATGCGGATAACCGTGAACCGGCGATAAAAAAACAAATAGAAGGCGTGGTTTCAGTCACTGCCAACACTATCGTCAGGCGTATTGATGCCAAAGGCCCTATGGTGTTTGGGCGTGGCTTGGAGATAACGCTATTGTTGGACGAATCGGCTTTTGAGGGCGGCGGCTATTTTCTGCTGGGCACTGTGCTGGAACAATTTTTTGCCCGTTATGTGGCTATCAACTCGTTTGTTGAAACCGTTGTGCGTAGCACTGATCGTGGGGAGGTGGCCCGATGGCCAGTGAGAATCGGCAGCCGCCACATCCTTTAATCAGCAAGCTAGAGCAGGCAGCCGAGCGGTTTGATTTTTTTGCCGCACTGCGCCTGATTGATGCCAGTAACCCCGATAAACCTAGGCTAGGCAGCAGCATCAAAGCCAGTGATGATGCGCTGCGTTTGGGGCAAGACCCGGAGCTGCAATTTATGGGGTCGGCCTTGTCATCTTATGGGCAACAAGACAGTAACAAAAAGCCACGGTTGGCGGTTAATTTCTTCGGGCTGTTCGGGCCGCACGGCGCGTTGCCCTTGCATTTGACCGAATATGCCCGCGAACGGCTACGTTACCATCATGATGCAACCTTGGCGCGGTTTGCCGATATTTTTCATCACCGCATGTTAAGCCTGTTTTATCGGGCCTGGGCCAATGTGCGGCCTACTGTATCTTACGACCGTCCCGATGCTGACCGTTTTGGCTTTTATGTCGGTTCATTAATGGGTATGGGCGGCAAGGCTTTCCAGAACAGGGACGCCTTGAACGACCACGGCAAATTGTTTTATGCCGGATTGTTGGCTAACCAAAGCAAATGTCCCGATAACCTGCAAGCTATGATGGCCGATTTGTTGGGCATTCCGGTCAAGATACAAGAATTTGTCGGTGAATGGATGCAGATAGACCCCAGCGAGCATAGCCGGTTAGGACTGTCGCCGCGCGTGGCCACTTTGGGGCAATCGGCCTTATTGGGCAGTTCGGTGTGGGGTTGCCAGCATAAGTTCCGTTTGGTATTGGGGCCATTAACTTTAAGCCAATATGTATCATTATTGCCCGGTGCGGTGGCATTGGCGCAATTGACCGCTATTGTGCGCAATTATGCCGGTGATGCGCTGATATGGGATGCCAAGCTGATACTTAAAAAAGACCAAGTGCCGCTTGAATTGGCTTTAGGGATGCCCAAACAACCTGGCAAAACCAGCCTAAACGGTGCAGCACAATTGGGTTGGACAACTTGGCTGGGGCCACGGCACAGCCTGCACGATGCCAATGACTTGATGCTGAATCCTTTTATAAAACTGGGTACATCCTAAAGAATTAATGATGTTCCGATAACCAACCAAGGAAAAATTATGGCCGAAATTAGCCGCGTAAAACTGTTTGGCAAGCTTAACCCCGTTTGTTACAAAGCCATCGAAGGTGCCACCGTTTTTTGTAAACTGCGCGGCAACCCTTATGTGGAGCTGGTGCATTGGTTAAACCAACTGTTGCAATTGCCCGATTCTGATTTGCAGCGGCTGATACGGCATTATCAACTGGATGTTTCGCGGCTGGCTAAAGATATCACCGATGCTTTGGACAAATTGCCGCGTGGCTCCACCTCTATTTCTGATTTTTCACCACATATTGAAGATTCGGTGGAGCGTGGCTGGGTTTATGGCACGTTAATGTTTGGCGAAAGCCAAGTGCGTACCGGACATTGGCTAGTGGGCATGTTAAAGACCAAATCCTTGCGCAATGAACTGGTGGGCATTTCCAAAGAATTTGAAAAAATCAAACCCGATGCCTTGACCGATGAATTGTCGGGTATAGTGTCCGGTTCACCGGAAGAAAGCTTGGCGGCAACCGATGGTTTTCAGGCCACCCCCGGCGAAAGCAGTGGTGCTATTGCCCCCGCCGCTATGGGCAAACAAGAAGCCCTTAAACAATTTACCGTTGACCTGACCGAACAGGCGCGGCAAGGCAAAATTGACCCAATTGTCGGGCGCGATGAAGAAATCCGCCAGATTATTGATATTTTGATGCGCCGCCGCCAAAACAACCCGATTTTGACTGGTGAGGCGGGGGTGGGCAAAACCGCCGTGGTGGAAGGCTTCGCGCTAAAAATTGTCGCCGGTGATGTGCCACCTTCATTGCGTGGTGTCAGTTTGCGTACGCTGGATGTCGGCTTGCTGCAAGCCGGTGCCAGCATGAAAGGCGAATTTGAAAACCGTCTGCGCCAAGTGATTGAAGAAGTGCAATCCTCAGAAAAACCCATCATCTTATTTATCGACGAAGCCCATACCTTGGTGGGTGCAGGTGGTGCGGCGGGTACCGGCGATGCCGCCAACTTGCTGAAACCTGCCTTGGCACGCGGCAGCTTGCGTACCGTGGCAGCCACCACTTGGGCGGAATATAAGAAACATATCGAAAAAGACCCCGCCTTGACGCGCCGCTTCCAAGTGGTGCAAGTGCTGGAGCCTAGCGAAGACAAGGCCATCGGCATGTTGCGCGGCATTGTCTCGGTGCAAGAAAAACACCACCAAGTGCTGATCTTAGACGAAGCCTTGGAAGCGGCGGTCAGGTTGTCGCACCGTTATATCCCTGCACGGCAATTGCCCGATAAAGCTGTCAGTCTGCTGGACACCGCCTGTGCCCGCGTGGGCATCAGCCAACATGCCGTACCCGCAGAAGTGGATGACAGCCGCAAACGCATCCAGGCACTGGAAACGGAACTGCAAATTATCGCGCGTGAAAAAGCCGTTGGCGTGGCAGTGACTAGCCGTGAACAACAAGCCAATGAAAAACTGGCAATCGAACAAACCCGATTAGCCGAACTGGAAACCCGTTGGCAAGCCGAAAAAGAATTGGTCGGCAAAATTTTGGACTTACGCGCCAAACTTAGGTCGGCAGGTCTGGCGGTTGATGCCGATGCCGAGGCAAGCCCTGAACAGCCAGGTCGTGAATCCTTATTAAGCGAATTGCAAAGCTTGCAAAGCCAATTGCATCAGCAACAAGGCGAGGCACCGCTGATTTTGCCCACCGTTGATAACCAAGCCGTGGCTTCCGTGGTGCAAGACTGGACCGGCATTCCGGTCGGTCGTATGGTCAAAAACGAAATTGAAACCGTGCTGAAACTGCCTGATCTGCTGGAGCAACGTATTATTGGTCAACGTCATGCCTTGGAGATGATCGCCAAGCGCATCCAAACCTCCCGCGCCGGACTGGACAACCCCAACAAACCGATAGGCGTGTTTATGCTGGCGGGTACATCCGGTGTGGGCAAAACCGAAACGGCGTTGGCCTTGGCGGAAACCTTATACGGTGGCGAGCAAAATGTCATCACCATCAACATGAGCGAATACCAAGAAGCGCATACCGTATCCACCCTAAAAGGCGCGCCTCCGGGCTATGTCGGTTATGGCGAAGGCGGCGTATTGACCGAAGCGGTGCGCCGCAGGCCGTATAGCGTGGTACTGCTGGATGAAGTGGAAAAAGCCCATCCCGATGTGCATGAAATATTTTTCCAAGTGTTCGATAAAGGCTGGATGGAAGACGGCGAGGGCCGGGTGATCGACTTTAAAAACACCCTGATTTTACTGACCACCAATGCCGGCACTGACCTGATTATGGGTCTGTGCAGCGACCCCGAGCTAATGCCCGAACCGGAAGGCATTGCCAAAGCCTTGCGCGAACCGCTGCTAAAAGTGTTCCCGCCCGCCTTGCTGGGCCGCTTGGTGGTCATCCCTTATTATCCGCTGAACGATGAAATGATCGGCTCTATTGCCCGCCTGCAATTGGGGCGTATCAAAAAACGTGTCGAATCTTCCCACAAAGTTCCGTTCACTTATGATGATGAAGTTGTCAGGCTGATAGCCAGCCGCTGCACCGAACTGGAAAGTGGCGGACGCATGATAGATGCCATTTTGACCAATACCGTGCTGCCTAAAATCAGTGAGGAGTTTTTGCTAAGGATGATGGAAGGCAAACCGGTGGCTAAAGTGCATGTGAGTGTCGAGGAGGGGGAGTTTGGCTTTGGGTTTGAGTGAGGGTTAAGTAGGATGGATTCGCCGCTAGGCTATCCAACGCAACTAAGCCAAGGCGGTTTGGGTTATTGCGGTTTTTATGTGGTCTAGCGTAGGGTGGTTTGCTATCGCGAAATCACCCTACGCTCTTCAATTTTATTGGTTTTCCAGTTTTACGGGTTTATCTGTATCTTTATAGAGAAATCAGAATTACACTTTAAATCAATGTGGTAGTGTTTTAGCAATAACGCAAAAAATATATTTATATATGGGAAATAATATGTCAGAGACTCAATCGACTGAAAAAAATAATTTGTTAATTTTTTCGTCATATATGAATGAAGAACTCATTTCAGTATTTGAATTGGTTAAGGGTACTGGAGGAGTAGAGAAAAGCTTGATTATTGCTGGTAAAGCTCTGTCAACGGAAAATTTAGTATCAGAGTTAATTGATTCAAAAATAGGTAAAACTGTAGGATTTGCTTCAGGCGAGGTTTTACAAACTTTAAGTCTTTTGAAACTTGCTGAAGTATCACATCCTAATTTAATTATTGCAACTATTGGTGCTACTTATATTCAAAAAATAGCACTTGCTTTTTCATTTGTCGGCGATGATGATAAACAAGCTGCCTTAATTGGAGCGTATGCGAAGTTGATTGGTCAGTTAATAGCAATGGGGCTTTCTGTAGCTACAGCAGTTTGCACTGAAGGAGGGACACTGCCATTAGTTGTACTAAACGCAGTAGCCCTTATTGTATGTGCAAAAAAAGCAGATGATGCAATAATCTCAACATATTGAATAAATTCTGGTTTAACCCGTAAGAATGATCAACGAGTAACCCGTAAGCCGGATTAATTGTAAGGTGGATTCGCAGCTAGGCAATCCACCACAACGAAGCTAATGCAGTTTGGGTTATTGAGGTTTTAATGTGGTGCAGTGGATGGAGGTTTGCTGGCGCGAAACCACCTTAAGCCTTGGTTGTTTTTTTCAAATAGATTTTTTATGGAGAATAATATGTCCGTTATAAAATTGGATGTGCCTATTTTGGCACAGGAAAAATCAATGTGTTGTTGGCATACGAGTGCCATGATGATTTGGTTATACTGGCAAAAACAAACAGGAAGGCAAGGGCCAATGAATACAGTGGGGCCTGTATATAATGCCGATACGGGGCTTTCTGTTACAGCCCAATCTTTTATTACGTTAGCCTTAACAACAGGGTTAAAACGGCTGCCATCTAGGAATATTTATTCTAATTTAGATATATTCAATATGTTAAGGGATGATGGGCCACTTTGGTGTGCAGGGACTTGGTATGGTCCTGGACATGTGATAGTACTGACAGGCATTGATGGTGGTGAGGTGTTTTTGAATGATCCTGATCAAGCTCAACGGAAAACTAATACTCTTGCTTGGTTTAATGAAAAATTACTA
Source organism: uncultured Methylococcaceae bacterium (assembly GCA_903945605.1). Lineage (GTDB taxonomy): Bacteria > Pseudomonadota > Gammaproteobacteria > Methylococcales > Methylomonadaceae > Methylovulum. The sequence continues at coordinate 26,339 of CAJAWH010000175.1, forward strand.
AATGGTTTGGATGGCTGCATTATGGCTAAAAATCCATCATCTTATTGATCATATAACAGCTAAACCTATAAGGTGGATTCGCCGCCAGGCAATCCACCATAAGGCAGGCACTTTGATACAGGTTTTGTCATAGTTATGGTATAGCCTACAAAAGGTGGTTTGTTATCGCGAAAGACCCCTGCATTTGTCTGCTTTACGGATTTATTGAAAAACAACAAATGAGCTGTGTTATGTACCAAGAAAAATTTAACGTTTTTGAAAATTTGCAAAATCTGGCGGGAAAAGCGTGGGAACATGCCGTTGCTATAGATGTTTTGACCAACACCGCCATAAAGGACTGTGCTATCCATTGTTTTCATTATCAACAAATGCTTGAGTTGTTTTTTAAGCATTTGCTGGAAACCAAAAGCGAATTTGGTGCATACAGCCGTACCCACAAATTACAAAAACTATTGGAAGAGGTTATTGCCAACACGGCATTTAAAACTGACAAGAACCAGTATGTTATGGCATTGCAAGTCATCACGGTCTGCGCGGAAGAATATAGGTATAATTTTTTGATTGATTGTGAAGGATACCGGCAAAGTGTAAAAATATGCAATGTGCTTTTGGATGAATTGCTGAATTTTGAACGTGGGTAGGGTGGATTCGCCGCTAAGCAATCCACCACAACGAAGCCAAGGCGGTTTGGGGTTATTGCGGTTTTTTTAAAAGGTACATTGTTTAGAGGTGGTTTGCTATCGTGAAACCACCCTACTACCAGGTTACATTTTTTTGCCATGAACTATATGATTGTCAACAGTAAAGCATGAGTCCATCCGAAACTATCCAAGAACATGACGAAACATCATCCCAGCAAATGAGTTTTGCTGATGCCTTGCAGTTGGCGTTACGTTTGCATCAGTCCAACCAGTTTGACTATGCTGAAGATATTTACCGGCAATTGTTGGCAGTTGCCCCCGAACATCCCGATTTATTGCATTTTTTTGGTTTTTTGCGCCATCAGCGCGGTTATGCCGAAGAAGGTATCGAGTTTATCAAAAAAGCCTTGGCAATTGTGCCTGAATATATTGATGCCCATAACAACTTGGGCAATATTTATTTGCAGACCGGGCAGCCGGATTTGGCTGAGCCGTGCTTTAGGCGGGTATTGGAGCTTAATGCAGATTTCTCGTCGGCTTATGGTAATCTGGGCATTGCCTTAAAGGAAAAAGCCCGTTTTCATGAGGCCGTGACGTTTTTGCTGAAGGCTATCGATTTGGAGCCGCATGCGTCGCACCATTATCAAAATTTGGCGAATGTTTATCGGCATTTAAAAAATTACGAGTCGGCAGTGGAGTTGTACCGCAAGACTATCGCAATGAATCCCCATGATAGCAATGCTTACCGTAAGTTGTGCATGACTTTTTACGCTATGCGCGAGCAAGAGCAATGTCTAGAAGTGTTGAAAGACTGGTTAAAGCATGAGCCGGAAAACGCAATTGCGCAACATTTATGGTCATCTTATACCCATGATAGCATTCCCGCCCGTGCCAGTGACGCTTATGTGCGGCAAACATTTGATGGCTTTGCCGCTTCTTTTGACGGGGTATTGAAGCGTTTGGATTATCAGGCGCCGTTTTTGGTGCAAAATGCCCTGCAACAGGTACGGCCTGACCCCGAAACGTGGCATTTGCTGGATGCTGGTTGTGGCACGGGGCTATGTGGTGCGTTGGTGCGGGGCAGCGTCAAGCACTTGGTGGGCGTGGATTTGTCGCCTAAAATGTTGGAGCGGGCACAGGTGCGCGGGGTGTACGATGAATTGCTTGAAGCGGAGTTGACCGAATTTTTGCTCAGACATAAAAGCAGTTATGATGTCATTACTTGTGTGGACACCTTGTGTTATTTTGGCGATTTGTCGGCGGTATTTTATGCGGTGGCAAAAGCTTTAAAAGTGAATGGCTGGTTTATATTCACTTTGGAAAAATTGATTGCCACTGATCAAAAGGAACACTTTCATCTGCATCAGCACGGGCGTTATAGCCATACTGAGGATTATGTAACAGGGCTGCTGGTGGCGGCAGGGTTTCAGGTTTGTACTATGGATAGCGCGGTGTTGAGAACAGAATCACGGGAGCCGGTGCTGGGCATGGTTGTCACCGCCCAAGTGCAGCCTGTAATGGGTGGCAATTAATTATGTTGTTGGGATGACGGGGGGAATAATGGTGAATTTGGTAAGCTTAAATAAAGTGACAACGCCCCAGGCGGCTTTCATTTGTAGGGATATACAATTGGACGATGCGGCGTTGGCCAGTTTGCAAACTGAATTGACCCCTGTGGCATATTTGCATGAATTGTTGGCCCAGCAATTTTACCCCGATGCGGTGCGTTTTTTGGCGCGTGCCTTGCCTAAAAGGGAGGCGGTTTGGTGGGCTTGTTTGTCGGCTCGTAGTGTTTTGTCACCCGATACGCCGCCGGTGCAATTAAAGGCTATTGAAACCGCTGAGCAATGGGTGTTTAAGCCATTGGAGGCGCACCGGCGTTTAGCGGAACTGGCGGCTCAAGCGGCGGAATACAACAATCCTGGGGCATGGGCGGCAATGGCGGCATTTTGGAGCGAGGGCAGTATGGCTCCAGCTGATGTGCCAGTGGTGCCGCCAGCTGATAACCTGACCGGTAAGGCGGTGGCCGGTGCTGTGATGTTGGCTGCAGTGCTGCAGCAACCGGAGTTGGCGCAAGATAAGTATCAGTTTTTTTTGCAGCAAGGGATTGATATTGCCAATGGCGGTAACGGGCGTTTATGGCAAGTTGGCATTGCCAATTGATTTAAGGGGAATAATATGGGCCAACCCGCCGCCAGAATAACCGATATGCATGTATGCCCGATGATGACCGGCCCCGTTCCCCATGTGGGCGGGCCGATATTACCGCCGGGGGCGTTTACCACCCTGATAGGCAAAATGCCGGCGGCTTGTGTTGGCGACATGGCAGTTTGTGTCGGGCCACCCGATAGTATTGTGATGGGGTCAATGACTGTATTGATCGGCAAAAAACCAGCCGCCCGCATGGGTGACAGTTTGTCACATGGCGGTGCAATTGTTTTGGGTTGTCCCTTGGTTTTAATTGGTTAAACAAGCAATGGGCCATGTGCCATTCATGCAACAGATAGGAAATTATTATGGCCGCCACGCAAGCTAACCGTATTGCCTCCGTTACCACGTCGTTAGGTGAAGATGTCTTGTTGCTGTACCGTATGAGCGGCAGCGAGCATTTAAGCCAATTGTTCAGTTATGAACTGGAGTTGTTAAGTGAAAAAAACACCATTGATTTAAATGCGTTGCTGGGTCAAAGCATGACGGTGAAATTAGCATTGGCAGACGGTGGTCACCGTTGTTTTAATGGTTTGGTCACCCGTATTGGCCAATATGGCATGTGGGGCAATTATTATTCTTATCGGGCAACTTTACAGCCAAAACCTTGGTTGCTCACCCGGCGCAGCAATTGCCGGATTGTCCAGCATCAGGCGGTGCCTGATATCGTGAAAACTTTACTGGCTGAGCATGGTTACAGTGATGTGACATTAAAGCTTTCTGGTCAGTATGGGCAACGCGAATATTGTGTGCAATACCGCGAAACAGACTTTAATTTTATTAGCCGCTTACTGGAAGAGGAAGGTATTTATTATTACTTTAAACATGCTGAAAACACCCACACTTTAGTTTTATGTGATGCCATAGCAGCGCACGACAAGGTGTCGGGCAACGGCAAAATCGCCTATTTCCCGCTGGGCAATAACAACCAGCGCAAGGAAGAAAATATCTATGAATGGCTGGTAGCCCAAGAAATCCAATCTGAAGTGTACCAGTTGACCGACTATGATTTTGAAGCGCCCAAGTCAGATTTGCTGGCCAAATCCAAAGCTATGGGTTCACAGGGTGATCCTAATAAGGAAATGTTTGATTATCCGGGCGAATATACCAAGGCGGATGAGGGTGCTCAGCTTGCTAAGGTGCGTATGGAAGAATTGCATGTACAAGCTGAACAGATCACCGCTGTAGGCAATACCCGCCATTTGGCAACGGGCCAAAAATTTACCCTGACAGATTATCCCCGCAATGACCAAAACCGCGATTATTTGGTGCTTTCTAGCCATTTTCAAATACAAAACAGCGGTTACGAGTCTCAAGGTATCGTTGGTGACAATGAGCATTTCCAATGCACTTATCATGTCATTAATGCCGAAATCAACTACCGGCCCCCCCGTCATACCCCCGTGCCTATTGTGCAAGGCGTGCAAACTGCGGTGGTGGTTGGTAAGCAAGGTGATGAAATCACCACCGACAAGTATGGTCGGATTAAAGTGCAGTTCCATTGGGACAGGTTAGGCAAAAAAGATGAAAACAGCTCCTGTTGGGTACGCGTCGCCCAAATTTGGGCGGGTAAAAATTGGGGGGCCATGCATATTCCGCGTGTGGGTCAAGAAGTGATTGTGGATTTTTTGGAGGGCAATCCTGATTGCCCAATTGTTACCGGCAGGGTCTATAACGCCGACCAAATGCCCCCTTACGAACTAGATGCCAATAAGACCCAGAGTGGCATCAAATCCCGCAGCACTAAAGAAGGCTCGGCAGAAAACTTTAATGAAATCCGTTTTGAAGACAAAAAAGGTTCGGAAGAGCTGTATGTTCATGCCGAAAAGGATTTTACCCGGGTGGTTGAGAATAACGACAAACAGAAGGTTGGTTTCGATAAAAAATCACCGGGCGACCAAACTGTGGACATCTACAACAACCGTACTGTAACGATAGATCAAGGTAATGACGCGTTGACGGTGAAAACCGGCAACCGCACGACTGAAATAAAACAAGGCAATGAGGCTTTGACGGTGGCTATGGGCAACAGGACGGCATCCATCAAGCAAGGCAATGACCAGTTGGAAGTGTCAATGGGTAACCGCACCGTGAAAGTCAATCTGGGGAAAATAGCCGAGGAAGCCATGCAAGGCATAGAGCTTAAAGTGGGCCAAAGCAGCATTAAGATTGACCAAATGGGCGTGACTATTAAAGGCATGATGGTTTCCATTGAAGGCCAAATTAAAACAGATATTAAAGGCACCATGACCACGGTGGGAGGGGACGCTATGTTGACTGTAAAAGGTGGTGTGGTGATGATTAACTGATGTTATGCAGTACGTTGGCTAAGCGTAGCCGAAGCCGCCTACAGACCGATGGTTTGCCAGGACATTGTGCGGGGTTGCAATCCCCTTTGGCTATGCTCAGGGGACGGACGGCTTTATCTTGGGCACTCTTCTACAAACAGATGGTTCTTTTCGTATCATCAGTGATTAATTAAAGTGGATTGGAACGGCTATGAAAATACGTATCCGAGTGGTTTTTGCCTTGTTAGGCAATTTATTTTTGCTGGCGTGCGCCAGTGCGCCGCCCCCGGTTGCGCCCCCGCCACCCCCAGCACCGACAGTGGTCAGTCTGCAACTGGAGGCTGGTGCTGATATTAACGCGGACAGCAGCAACCAAGCCACGCCGGTTTTGTTGAAGATATACGAGCTGGTTGAGCCCAGCAATTTTACCGCCGCCGATTTTTTTGCCCTGTTCAATAATGAACAGGTCACCTTGGCCAATACCTTGGTGCGCAAACAAGAGCTGTTGCTTAAGCCCGGTGAAACTAAAACCTTGCAGTTGCAACCGCAAGCGCAAACAACAGTCTTAGGTTTTTTGGCCGCATTCCGTCAGCTTGATACCGCGCAGTGGCGGGCATTATTGCCGATTGTGCCGCAAAAAAACCAGTCTTGGTGGTTAAAAATTCAGGGTAACCAGTTAAGTGTGGTGGAACAGCAAAAAGGCCATTAGCTGATTAATGTTAGGTTCGCTTGATTTGCCTTTAAGTTTAGGTAAAAGGTAAGGCTTGTTGGTCGGTGCAAAACAATAACTATAAGAAAATGATTTTAACTATCAAAACGATCAGCTACAAAGGTGTGCCTGATTTTGCGGGGATAACGGCCCGGTTCGATGCGTCGGGGGGCAGTATCGGGCGTGCCTCCGATAATTTGCTGGTTTTGCCTGACCCTGAGAGTTTTGTGTCCCGTCACCATGCACGTATTATTTTCCAGAACGGGCAATTTGTATTGGAAGATTGCAGTACCGATGGCACTTATTTTCTGTCAAAGGATGTATTGTTGCAGCAAAATGCCCTGCCTTTAGCGGATGGTGAGCTGTTGCAAATGGGCGAGTATGAGTTGCTGGCCACGTTGTCCGCAGCTGAGGTTTCCGCCCCATTTTCAGAACCCGTGCGCCAGCTTGATTTAGTCGATAGTTCTGCAAACAGGTTTGATGGGTTGATGGCGGCATCGCAACCGTTGATAGGTACGGTTGCCAGTTTTATTGATCAGCCGGATGCATCGGCTATTCATGGTAGTTTTATCCCACCTAAGGTGGAGGTTGCTCCTGTGGGTACTCCAGCCCGTAGTGATGAAGCCGACTGGGATTTGGACAACTGGTTCAAAGACGATCAGCCTTCACTTTCACCCTTAGGCAATGCTGCCAATGCTTCAGATGATTTGTCTTGGTTGCCGGAAGGGATTTTTGAGCAGGATGTCCTTGCCAGTGAGCCGCCGGATTATGTTCCGGCAGGTCAGGCAGACGATTTGGGGTTCGAGTGTGCATCCCCGCTTGAACCATTACCCTTTGGTGATCCGGATCCGGCCGTTTTGCCCGTCGCTCCGGATATTCCAGCCGGTGATTTGGATAGTGGCGGAATAACGCCGTCGTCGGATTTTCCACCTTTGCCAGTCATGGAAGGCTTAGGCGATAGCCCTTTATTACCAGCGGATGTAAGGCTGAACACGCCGGTTTTGTTGATTAAAGTTGTCAGTTATAAAGGTGGCTATGACAATTTGCCCGTTCCGGTCTCTTTTGATGGGCAAGGCGGCGAAATTGGCCGGGCTGCCGGTAATCATTTGGTGTTGCCTGACCCCGAGAAAATAGTTTCCGGCCGTCATGCACGCATTAGTTTTGAGCAAGGGCAATTTATTCTGGAAGATTGCAGCACCAATGGCACACTATTGGGTCCAAAAAAGCTTTTGCTAAGGCATGACCGGTTGCCGTTGACCGATGGCATCCGGTTGTGGATGGGTGAGTATGAGTTACAGGCGTTGTCGTCGTCGGCTGGCGCTATTCCATCATGCGATAGTGCTAATGTTGGGGCGGATAATGCCCAGCCGTTGCAGGTCAGCACCCCTGCCAGCCCTGTTGATGCACTTGTGGTCGATAACGGATTGCTTCAGGCTTTTTGGTCTGGGCTGGGTGTGGCGGGGGAACATGCGGCTTCGCCACAGCAATCACTTGCGATGATGCGTGCGTCGGGGGAGTTGCTGCGCCATTTGGTGGAGGGCTTAATGCAGGTGTTGCGGGTGCGCGCTGAGTTAAAAAGCCAGTTCCGCGTTTCTTTGACCACGATGCAGGCTCAGGAAAATAATCCGTTAAAGTTTGCCGCCGATGTTGATGAAGCCTTAGGTTTGTTGTTGCAATCGGGACATGCAGGCTTTTTGGGGCCGCAGGCGGCTGTTTGTGAAGGCTTTAATGATCTGGTCAATCATCAAATGGCGATGATGGCGGGTATCCAGGCGGCATTGGCGGACACCCTGAAAAAGTTTGATCCTGATGCAATAGCAAAAGCCCAAGCGGATGCGCTGTTGCAGAAAAAATCGAAATGTTGGGAATCTTACACTGAAAAATATCCACAATTGACGGCTTCCGCCCAAGAGCAATTTTTTGGTGAGGTGTTCGCTGATGCCTATGAAAAGCAAATGCAGTTGCTGGTGAACCGCAATCCATAATAGTCCGTCCAAATTTGAGATCAACCACTTATGTCGGAAAAAAATAGGGTAATCTGGTCGGAGGGCATGTTCCTTAGGCCACAGCATTTTCAGCAACATGACCGTTATGTGGAGAACCTCGTCTATGGTTTGACTTTTGCGGTCAGTCCGAATTGTTGGGGTTTTTCGCGTCTTAAGATAGATACCAGTGGCTTGGCTATAGGCAAGCTGGGCTTAAATGAATGTTGCGGTGTTTTTCCTGATGGCACGCCGTTTAATTTGCCGCATGACGATGCGCTGCCTTTGCCGCTGGATTTGCCCGCCCCTTTTGCGGCGCAGGAAAAAGAGGACGATGGTGTTGTTTATTTGGCGTTGCCGCTGCGCCGCCCCGATGCCAACGAGCTGGATAGTGATTGTTACCCCGATAATATGGCCCGTTATCATTTGGGGGAGCGTAAGGTGCGGGACAATAACAGTGGTGCCGATGGTTGTTATGATGTTGAGATTGGCACACTTAAACCGCAGTTGATGTTAGGCAGCCAAGAACGTTCCGGTTATGTGTGCTTGGCGGTGGCAAGGGTGGTGGAAGTGCGGGCCGATAAAACGGTGCTGTTGGACGAGTATTTTATCCCACCTGCTGTACAGTGTGCCAGTGCCGCTATTCTGGCCAGTTTTATCCGTGAGTTGCAAGGTTTGTTGCATACCCGCGGCGAAGCTTTGGCGGCCCGGGTGGCGGGTAGCGGGCAGGGTGGCGGTGTTGCCGAAGTGGCTGATTTTATGTTGCTGCAAATGATTAACCGTTTTCAGCCGTTGGCGGCGCATCTTGCCCATTCGGCAAGATTGCATCCTGAAGATTTGTTTAGGCTTTGTCTGCAATTGGCCGGCGAGTTGTCCACTTTTTACAGGTTGGGCAAGCGCCCGATGGTTTTTCCTGAGTACCAGCACGATAATTTAAAAGCCAGCTTTGTGCCGCTGATTGAGGAGTTGCGTAGCTTGTTAAGCATGGTGTTGGAGCAAAATGCCATCCAATTGCCGTTGACCCAACCCAGGACGGGGATTTATGTGGCGAGGCGGCCGGATGCGGCCTTGTTGAGTGATGCGATTTTTGTGTTGGCCGCTAAAGCGCAAGTGTCTTCTGATCTGATCCGTTCGCATTTCCCGCCGCAGGTAAAAATTGGCCCTGTGGAGGTGATCCAGCAATTGGTGACATCGGCTTTACCTGGGATTGTGATAACGGCGTTGCCTGTTGTGCCAAGACAAATCCCTTTCCATGCTGGGTTTACCTATTTTGAATTAAATAAACAAACTGAGCTATGGGCAAGGCTGTCCGCTTCGGGTGGGTTTGCTATCCATGTGGGGGGTAGTTTTCCGGAGCTGGAGCTTGAGTTTTGGGCAATTAGAAAAGGTTGAACATAATGAATCCAAATAATCCGAACGGCCCGTTTAACAGTGACAATAATGCTGATGAGGTCACCTCTATCCGTACACCCAGACCCGGAGGGGTGCGGGCAAACTTGCTGGGTGGCGGCCTTAGCGGTCAGTTGCAGGCTGAGGCTTCCCCCATCAGGTCAAATCCGTCACCGGCGGCTGTGACTGGGGCGGTCGGGCTAGCTGCTGCCCCTGATGGGTTTGCTTTGCCGAAAGCTGATTTTCAAAAGAACCGTTTGGTGGCTGAGGCCTTGCCGCTGCTGTCGCTGGCGGGCAGGTTGCGGCAAATGGCGGTCTATCCTGCGATTGATGAATTGCGGCAGCGGCTGTCCGCCGAGATCAGCGGTTTTGAGAACCGTTTGTTGCAAGCCGGAGTCGGTGCTGATCAAGTCCGTGTGGCCAGTTATTTGTTGTGCGCATTTCTGGATGAAACGATAAACAACACGCCTTGGGGGGTGCAAAATGAATGGGGTCAAAAAAGTTTGCTGATCAGTTTTCATCGTGAAGCGTGGGGAGGGGAAAGGTTCTTCGCGCTGCTTGATGGGCAAGTCAAGCAACCGGCACAAAATTTGGATATGATCGAGCTGGCTTATTTGTTCTTGAGTCTGGGCTTTGAGGGTAAATATCGGATTATTGATCACGGTGCTGGCGGTTTGGATAAAATCCGCCTCGAATTGTTCCAGCTTATCCAGCGGGTTAGGGGCGATTTTGAACGGGAGTTGTCGCCTCGCTGGCAAGGTTTACGGGATGTGCGTAATGCCTTGGTGCGTTATGTGCCGTTGTGGGTTGTTGGGGCGGGTCTTGGGCTTTTGTTGTTGTTGGCTTATTTGGGCTTTATGTTCGCGCTCAATGGCGTTTCTGACCAAGTGTTTAGGGATTTGTCATCACTTGCCAAACAACCCGTGGCAATGGCCAGCCCACTGCCAGCCGCTATTGTCAAGCAGCCCATGCCGGAGCGGCGCGAGCGGTTCAAACAGCTATTGTCCACTGAAATCGCCGGAAATATGGTTGAGGTGGTGGACGATAGGTTGCTGCGTGTCCGCGATGCCTTTCCTTCGGGCAGTGATCAAATAAAACCGGAATATATCCCCATGTTAAAAAAAATCGCGGCGGAGTTGGCCACCAGTAAAGAGGCTTTGTTGGTGACCGGGCATACTGATGATAAGGCGATTGCAACAGCAAGGTTTCCGTCTAACTGGCATCTTTCCAAGGCCCGCGCCAAAGCAGTGGGTGATATGCTGGCCTTTTTGGCACCGCTAAGCGGTAGGATACGTATTGAAGGTAGGGCCGATGGTGAACCTTTGGTGGCTAACGATAGCAATGAGCATCGGGCGGTTAACCGCCGGGTCGATTTGCTGATTCAGTGAGGGGGGGCACAATGGATAAGCTCAAAGCATTTTTTACCAATAGATTAGTTATCCAGTTTTTTGGTTTGTTGGCACTGTCCACCTTGATTTGGTTGGCCGGGCCATTGATTGCGGTGGCTGGCAGTGTGCCTTTGGAATCGGTGTTGGCGCGGGCACTGTTGATTGCCGGGCTGTTTGTGGCTTGGGTCATTTTCAGCTTGGTGGTGCAACTATTGGCTGGCAACACTGAAAAGCAGCTGGTCGAGCAGATGGTGGCAGGCGATGCCGATCATACTGCGGTGGCTTCGGCTGACGAGGTGGTGTTGCTTAAGCGCAGTTTTGCTGAGGCCTTGCAGGTTTTGAAGCAAGCACGGGGCAATACAAAGGCGGACAGCCAGTTTGTTTATCAATTGCCTTGGTACGCTATTATCGGCCCGCCCGGTTCTGGTAAAACCACCGCGTTAATAAATTCTGGCCTGCATTTCCCGCTGGCGGAAAAACTAGGCAAACATACCGTGAAAGGTGTTGGTGGCACCCGCAATTGTGATTGGTGGTTTGCCGATAATGCGGTGTTTTTGGATACGGCGGGCCGTTACACCACTCAGGAAAGCCATCAGGCCGTTGATGCGGCGGGTTGGGCTGGATTTTTGGGGCTTATTAAAAAATACCGTCCGCGCCGGCCGCTCAATGGGGTGATTGTCGCCACCAGCATAGCCGACTTGTTACAGCAATCAGAAGCGGAACGGACTCAACATGCCAAGGCGATACGAGCGCGTATCAAAGAGCTTTATCAGCATTTAGGGGTGCATTTGCCGGTCTATATGCTGTTCACCAAGACCGATTTGGTGGCCGGATTCAGTGATTTTTATGCCGATTTAAGTGCCGAGGCCCGGGCGCAAGTCTGGGGCGAGACTTTTTCTGCCCAGCCATTGGCTTCAGAAGAGGGGCAGGATGTTATCGCGCAGTTTAGTGCAGGGTATGCAGAATTGCTGCAACGTCTTGAAGCCCGCACTTACCAACGTATCCAAGATGAGCGCGATGTCCAACGTCGGGCGGTGATTTTGGATTTTTCTCAGCAAATGGCCTTGTTAAAACCGGCCATTATGGATTTTTTACAAACCACTTTTGCGGTCAACCGTTATGAAGAGGCAGTGCTGTTGCGTGGCGTGTATTTTACCAGTGGCACACAAGAGGGGACACCAATAGATCGGGTTTTGGGCATTTTGGCCAAGGCTTTCCGTTTGGACAGGCCGGTTGCGGCAATGTTCAGCGGGCAAGGCAAAAGTTTCTTTTTAACCCGTTTGCTGAACGATGTGCTATTTCCGGAGGCGGAATTGGCGGGGCAAGACCCCAAATTGGAAAAACGCACGCGTATTTTACAATTGGTCGCTTACATCGGTGCCGGGATGCTGTTTGCCGCAGTGTTGGCGATGTGGGCGGTGAGCTATTTCAATAATCAGGCAAGCTTGGCGCAATTGGAGACGATGGTTGCCGATTACCGTGCCATGCCAAGCAATGCTGCCGGCCAATCGGATAATTTCCGGTTATTGTTGCCCAGATTGGATAAATTGCAGGCGATGGCAGCGGTATATCCCGGCACAAATGGGTTGACGGGTTTGGGTTTGTCCCAAGCCGACAAGATTGATGCCGGTGTGCAATACAGTTACCAAAGCTTGCTGCGCCAGCATTTTTTGCCGGCGATACAAATGCGCCTAAAGGAGAGGATGCAGGGTGCGGAAGGTAACCAGACTGACGTATTGTATCAGCTGTTGAAAGTTTACTTGATGTTCAATCAAACAGACCGGCTGGAGCCAGCCACGGTGGTGGCTTGGTTGCGTGCGGATTGGGACAGGGAATATGCGGCTGAGCCAGAGACTGTTGCACAGCTCTTGTTGCACTTGGACAATCTCCTGAAATTACAGCTTGATGCAATACCAATAGATGAACCTTTTGTGGCGGCGGTGCGGGCAAAATTATCCCAAGTCCCTTTGATTGGTCAAATCTATGCCCGCTTCAAAACGGAGGCTACTATTGACACCAGCCATGATTGGCAATTGGGGAAGGCACTAGGCGTCGATGCCGGAAGGGTTTTTGCGTTGTCAGATGGACAGCCAGCGGGTGCTTATACCATACCGGGTTTATTCACTGCATACGGTTATGGCGAGATTTTTTTGAAAAAGGGCAAAGATTTTGTCAAGGATGCGGTTGACCAGAATTGGGTGTTGGGTAATGAAAGCAAAACGCCGGTTGCTGACATCGGGCAATTGCACAGTGAATTAAAAAAATTGTACTTGGGCGAATACCAGGCAACTTGGGAGCAATTGTTGTCCAAGCTCAAATTGCAAACCGCCATAACCACGGCCCAGACAGCCCAAATCTTGGATATTTTATCGCGTCCGGATGGCCCGTTAAGGACTTTGCTAGGCAGTGTCAGTGATAACACTTCGTTAAGCCAAATCAGTAAACAGCTGGGCGATAGTTTGACCCAAGCAGCCAGTAAAGCTTTGCCCGCTAGCGCGGATGATAAAACCCAGCAGCTTTTGGCCAAAGCTAACCAAGTGGCGGGTATTGAAGCGGGGCCAGACCCAATCTTGGCAGTTGACAATCGGTTTGAGCCTTTGAATGCTTTGGTGCGCGGTGGCTCCGACAAGCCGCTGGCAATTGAGCCAGTGTTGTTGCAGCTGAAAAACCTGCGTGATTATTTTATGCAATTGGGCGGTGCTAATGCCGGTGGGCAAGCGTTGCAGAACCAAGCCAGTTTATTCAGCGGTGCTGGCATGGATGTTTTGCAGCAAGCCAATATGGAGTTTGCCCGTTTGCCTGAACCTTTAAAAAGCTGGTTGCAAATAATTGTCAACAGTAGCGGGCAAAAGTTATCTTCCGCTGCCAAAGGCAAGCTAAGCGATATGGTCAAAACGGCAGTGGCCTCACCCTGTAATATGGCTTTGAATGGTCGTTATCCCATGTTTAAAGGGGCTGCAAAAGATGTTTTGCTGGCGGATTTCGCCAAGATATTTTCGCCCAATGGTCAGATAGACCAGTTTTTTCAAACGCAACTTAAGCCTTTTGTTGATACCAGTAAGCCACAATGGACGGAATTGGCGGCTGACAAGCCGCTTGGCTTGTCAGCATCGGCTATCCATCAATTCCAGTTGGCTGCGCAAATACGCGACTCGTTTTTTTCCCAAGGTGCGGTGCCACAGCTACAATTTGAGCTGAAGCCACTGAATCTCGATGCTTCGGTGGGCACTTTCCGGTTACAGGTTGAGGGTCAAGAAATTGTTTATCGGCACGGCCCTGAACAGGTCATGGGCATGAAATGGCCTGGCCCCAACCCTAGCCAGGGGGTGCGTATCGTCTTCGAGACTTTGGACAACAAACAAATCAGCAGCAGCAAGGAAGGTACGTGGGCTTTGTTCCGGTTATTGGATGAAGCAGCCATCGAACCCACTAGCGCCCCTGAGGTGTTTAATTTGACCTTCCGGCTGCAAGGCATGTCCGCCCGTTACGAGTTACGCGCAGCTAGTGTGAATAATCCTTTTAACCTTAAACAGCTGCAAAGCTTCCGTTGTCCGGAAGCGTTATGAGCCAGCAAATGTCCAACACCGGCTTTTATGGCAAGCTCCCGAGTCATGGCGATTTTGTGTCGCGTTTTTTGCCAAGGGACTTTGTCGGGCCTTGGGACCAGTGGTTACAAGCCAGTATTTTAGCCAGTCGGGAGCAATTGGGTCAGGCTTGGTTAGATGCTTATCTGGTCAGTCCACTTTGGCAATTTGCGTTGGCGGCCGGTGTGTGTGGCAATGACGCTTGGGTAGGGGTATTGATGCCCAGTGTTGACAAAGTGGGGCGCTATTTTCCGTTGACGGTGGCGGCAAAAACCACAAACAACCGTTTACATGAGGTTTTTTCGCCTGATTGCCAATGGTTTGATGAGATTTCGGCACTGGCATTGTCGGCACTCGATGGTGATTTTGATTTTGAAAAATTTAATGGTCAATTAAGCGGCTTGAATTTAATAAATGATTGTAGTGGGCCAATAACGCAACAGGGGGTTGTAGGCTCTTGTAGCCAAAATGGGTGCAAAGCTTATCGGTTTGAATTGGCCCTGGAAGCCAATACGCTGTCTGCCATTGCAAGCTTGCCCCCACAATTTCTTAATCAAGCCACTATTTGGCGGACGTTTTTGTCAGAAAATGCCCCGCCCGTTTTGTTGGCTTGTGAAGGCTTACCTCCCATCAATGTTTATGCCGGATTTTTAAATCAGGTTTGGCCGCAACGGGGTTGGGATTTTTCGGTCATCCCCGTTTCTGGTAAACCGGTGGCTGTGGATAGTCAAACGGCTAATCTTGCTGATGACACGATTCCTTTTATGCGTTTGCAAACCGGTGCTGAAACCAATGACAATGCTGCCACGATGGCAAGCCCCCGCACTTTGCCAACGGTAAGTTCTCTTGTTTGGCAAAGTTGCGCTATCAGTGTGGTGGGGTTGCGCCGCAAAATAAACGAAGATGCAATCCTTGACCGTTGTGATGCCCGGTTATGGGCGGTGGCTGATGGCATGGGTGGGCACAGTGCAGGCGATGTGGCCAGTCAGGCCTTGGTGGCGGCATTGGCTGAAGTGCCCTTCAATGATGATTTGGCGGATTTTAGCCGACAAGTTGAGGCAAGCCTGCATCAGGTGAACATAAATTTGCTGCAGCTGGCGCAACAGCGTGGGCATGGGCAGATCATTGGTAGCACCATTGTGGTGTTGTTGATAGCAGGCAATCAGTTCCGTTATTTGTGGGCGGGTGATAGCCGCTTGTATCGCTATCGGCATGATAAGCTGGAACAGCTTACGCTGGACCACTCTTTATATAACGAAGCAATCCGGCTTGGTCTTCCGCCATCGGACGGCAGTTTGGAGCAGGGTCGGGGCAATGTCATAACCCGTGCTATAGGTGCGGAATTAAACCTACAGGTTGAATCGGGGCAAGGTGAAGTTGAAGTGGGGGATTTGTTTTTGTTGTGCAGTGACGGATTGGATAAGGAGTTGGCCCATCATGAGATTGCCGCATTCTGTCAAACGGGTTCGCCCAGCGGTATCGCGCAACGCTTGATAACAGAAGCTGAAAGGAGAGGCGGGCGGGATAATATTTCCGTTATTGTTGTACAAGCTGCTTTTTAATTTGGCTGCAACAGTTTGTGCTGGCCTGTTAATGGATAGCGGCTTGGGCGGATGTCTGCAAAAATGTCTTTATGGTATGCTGATATCTGATAAAGCCAAAGGGAACAGGCTATTTTTTGTGAAAAGATTGATTATTGGCTCGAGACTCAATATTGTAAAAACAATGTATTGCTTTGTAAAATAAACGTTTGATTTTTTCTATTTTTAGTGACTCTAGGTAATAATATGAAAACTATTTCCAATACACTGGCATTAGCTTTTGCTTTGGCCGCTTTACAGGCACAAGCTGATATTAATGTCGGTAAAGGTGCGATAAGCAGCAAACAAGTGATCAATGAATTTAGCCCATCATCAGCGCCAGCAGCACCAGCTGTATCTGCCGTTCCAGCAGATGATCAAGATGACACTATAGAGAAAGGCGAACATTCTCGGGGTATGTTGTGCAAAACGCGTGGTTTAGGTGCTACTTGCGAAAAAACCGAAACAAAAAATACTGAAGCATCTAGCCCTAATCGCCCCGCTTATCAAGCGGCTGCCCATTCTGATGCCTGTAGTGAAAACGGCATTTCCATGGAGGTGTTTTTTAGTTATAACTCAGCTGAGTTGACTCCGGCGGCTAGGGAACAATTGCGCCCTATTGGTGATGCGCTGGCTTCCGAACAATTAAAAGGGTTGAGTTACCGTATTGAAGGCCACACCGATGCGGTAGGCGGTGAGGAGTATAACAAAAACTTGTCGTTGCGCCGGGCGGATTCGGTCAAAAAATATTTGACAGAAAGCTTTAGGTTTACCGGTAAAACTATGCAGACGGTAGGTAAAGGCAAAAATGGGCTGGCCGATCCGGCTGACCCCTTCAGTGAAAAAAACCGCCGAGTCAGGATTGTCAAATTGACTTGCAATTAAGTGCCTGTTTTCCGCATCTTTGTGTGTGTTGTGGGCATAGCCTTAAAAAATTCGGATATAGCTTAAATGACTCAGCAAAATCAACCAAAATTGTTGCAAGGGAATGGTTCGGGAGCTTTCGGTCCGGCAGGGGTGGTTTCTTTGGACGAGGCGAATGAAGATGGTACAGAGGCTGATAAGACGAGCTTATTGGTTTTGTCCGGGCGGGATGATGAGCAGACTAAAATTGAGCCTGCCCATCAAGATGCTTTTGCCGCAGAGGGGGCGCAAGCCGCCCGCTTGGAAACCGATATTCCATTGGACGGGCAAACGCAAATTTTGTCTTCAAGTACCGCGCCCCCCACTTCCACTGCCACCGATGATGCCACGTTGCTGGCTACTTCCGATTGGCAGGGCGGACATCGGACGGTAGTTGATAATGCCGTTTTGCCTGTTACAAACGAAGCGTTTGATGGGGCGACACAAATTGAACCGGCAAGTGCCAATTTTGGGAATCCGGCTGGCAATAAGCAAACCATTCAGGAGTCGTCCGGCCAGTGGTCGGGGCAAACACAAATTTCGCCATCGGCTATGGCACCATCCAAGCCAGGCGATTTGCTTAACCAACGTTATCGACTGGAAGAGCAGTTAGGGCAAGGGGGCATGGGCAGCGTATTCAAGGCGCTGGACTTGACCCAGCAAGAGGTTCATGCCAAAAACCCTTATGTTGCCATTAAATTACTGTTGCCTTCATTGGCCAATGATTCGACACTGGTCATAGGTTTTCACCGAGAAGCTGAAAAAGCCAAAAAACTGACCCATCCGAACATTATCAAGGTGTTCGATGCCAACCGCGATGGTGATCGTCATTACATTGTCATGGAATACTTGTATGGTGATCCGCTCAATCAAATTATTCGTGATAATGGTGCTATCCCGTTAAGCAAGGCCTGGCCCATCATTCGTGATATGGGTTTAGGCTTGGCCCATGCACATGAAAAAAATATCGTCCACAGTGATTTTAAGCCCGCAAACGTTTTTATTTTAAAAGAAAACCAAGAAGTCAAAATCTTGGATTTTGGCATTGCTTCGGAATTAAAAAAAACGGGGGATGAGGAAAAGACCTTGTTTGATTCCCGTGCCTTGGGTGGCTTAACGACCACTTATGCCAGTTTTGAAATGTTAAGCGGTGCTGCCGTTGCCGACCCGCGAGATGATATCTATGCGTTTGGTCTGGTTGTTTACGAGTTGTTGGCCGGACAACATCCTTACCAACGTAAACCGGCCACACAAGTCAACCTTGAAAAAAACCAAGGGATTTGCCAGCCGCCCATCCAGCCCCTCGGGCTCAATAAAAAACAATGGCAATTGTTAAGCCAGGTCATCGAAATAGAACAAAAAAACCGACCGGATAATTTAGGGGACTGGCTGAAGGCTTTTGACCCGGAAACGAAAACTGTAAAAGGTGGAAAAAAATTTTTCCCGATTGCCGTTGCCGGAGTATTAGGCATTTTGCTGTTTGCGGCAGGTCTTTATAAATGGAAAAGCATTCCATCTACGCAGGATGTTAGTCAGCAGGCAAGCGGCAAGCAAGCGCAGCAAGCCATAGCTGAACCCCAACTTTCGCCAACACCCATGCCCGCCCTGCCTTTAGCCAATGCGGGGGCGGATCGACAAGGCAAAGTAGGTGAGTGGGTGACATTGGACGGAAGTGCTTCAAAAACAGCTGATGGGGGTATGCCGACTGGCTTCAATTGGCAGTTGGTGGCTATCCCAACCGGCAGCTTGAGTTCAATTTCAAATAGCGCTAGCGCCGCACCCAAATTCTTGCCGGACAAGCCCGGTATTTACCGCGCCCGATTGAGCGTGACGGATGCGCAAGGACAGCTTTCTGCTACGGATGATATTGTAGTTGACGTGGCAGCGTCCATGCCAAAGTTGCAGTTTAAAACCAGCCAAGACCAATACCGGATTGGACAATATTTGGCCACCACGGTAGAGGCCACCGATAACGGTTATCTGGGCATTGTTTATGTAAGCAGTACCGGTGAGAAGCTGCAGATTTTTCCGAATGGTTACCAACAGAACAGCCAAGTCAAGAGCGGAAAAAGCTATCAGGTGCCACCCAAGGAGCATCGTAAAATGTTACAAATACAGGGTCCTACAGGCACTGATACGCTTGTGGCCCTATTTAGCCAGCAGCCGCTGCCCGATGATTTGGATACCCATGTCCAAGCGGATGGTAGTGTAACGGGCTTGTCGCCAGAGGTGGTTGTTGAACCGGTTCACTATCAAATCATTAAATAATATTAATGGAAATAAAGTTTTTCGGGCGGAATGAAACAAAAATGCAACGGAAATACACAGGCTGGATCAGGAATAGATATAGTGAATTGACCAGGAATTTGTGAAATCACCTCATCAAGGCACGACCAAGTTATCTCAGATACTAAATTTTACTAACTCTAAATCGCTCATTAAGGATGCAATTATGTCTTACACCGTTGCTAGCGCATTGAACTACTTTAAAAATCCCGCTAATACCACTAAGATTCAAATACTGGATATGGCGAGTAATGTTGCTGTAGCCTTAAACACGTTGCAGAGCAATAAAGCTAAAATATCACTCATTACCCTGAAAGATGGCGGCACGCCCACGTTGGCCATTACCGCCGTCCAGTTGACCAGCGATGCCGGCGCATTGGGCTTGATCACCAGTGCCTACAGCCTGAGCGTCAGCGGCGTGACCGTGGCCAACTTGGCCACCCAGTTGGCCAACCCCCACGTGCAGTCAGTGGCAGTTTCTGACACGGTCAGCAACGTTGCCGCCGCGCTCGACACCCTGCAAGGTGCCGCAGCCAAAATCAGTGGCATCACCCTGACCGATGGCGGCACGCCCACGTTGGCCATTACCG